>JAHFHI010000193.1:1852-3952 GCA_023246995.1 Candidatus Omnitrophota bacterium | reverse complement strand
AATTTCGATTCCCTGCTCTTTTAGAATATAAATCGCGAGCGTTGAATCCAGCCCGCCTGAAAGTAACGCGATCGCCTTTTTTTTCATAATTTTTTACAGTTTTAAGATGGCGCAGTTAAGCGTGCGCTTTTTCCTTTATAAGCTCAAAGGCCTTGTTCGCCGCATCGAAGCGATCGGAAAAAGGAATGCCCTCCAGGCGCATTTTTTCCATGAACAACTCATGATGCTTTGTCCTCAATGCGTTGGCCTGATCCTTGGCCGGAATCCCTCTTTCCAGCTTCACTAAATCCGTATAACTTTTCGCGATTTCAAGAAGGGTCATAACTCACCGGTTGCAATTCTTACCGCAATTGTGGTTGCGTGCTCTCGGTCTTTGAATTTAATTCCCTGACTTTTCAGAAAATCGATGAATTTCCAATGAAGCTCCGCTCTTTTTTCCTCCAAACGCTGCAACTCTCCGGGGCTAGTCGTCTTCTCTGTTTTTTCGATAACCATCGCATTCCCTTACACCCGAAACCGCATTGATCAAAGCTGAAGGGCGAGGCATTTGGCGGCGCCGCCGGCCTTCATGAATTCACTGAAATCAAGAGCATACACACGGAAACCCCGCTTTTCAAGCTCCCCCGCGGTCTTGGGGCATCCTTCCGGCATGACGACGTTCGTCCCCAGCACCACCGCGTTACAGGCGAAACGCAAAGCTTCTTCCTCCGGCACCCGGATGGGGTCGCTCACACTTTCAAGCAGCACGAGCTGGGCGTAGGGTTCAAAAGCCTCCAGGTAGAAAAGTGCGGAAGTTTCGTTAAGGGGCGCGAAGCAGGTGTCCAAGTGATAAAAGCGCTTGTCGGCAAGCTCGATCGCGAAATAAGGGACCCCGAGCAGGCCCGAGATTTCGTCGTGCGCTTCGACGTCGGAACGGAAGTGAAAACCCGTGTAAAGTTCGGAACCCATAAAAAGCGCGTCGCCTTCTCCTTCAAAAGCGAACGGGCGTTCGATTTTTTTGACGATGTACCCGTTTTTCCGGAACCAGGTTTCATAATGCGTTTCCTCGCCGCGGCGCTCCTTATGGCGGAAATTGCTGCGGATAAACGTGCGCTTGCGCACAAGACCGCCGTTGGCCGTAAAGACCATGTCCGGCAGGCCGCGCACCGGGGCCATCAGTTCAACTTTGACCGAAAGCGTGCCCGTGAGCAGCTCGTAATATTTCCGCCACTGCGTTTTGGCTTTGGCGGCGTCGACTTTGCGCTCGACATGCATCCAGGGATTGATCTCGTAGGCCACTTCGAAATAGTCGGGCGGGCACATGAGAAGCGCCCGGGGCCGGGCCTCGGACTCTTTTGGGGCCGGGCTTCGCATCAGCTGTAGCCGAGCCTCCGCAGGGCCTGCGCGTCATCTTTCCAATGCGGCAGGGTCTTCACCCAGAGCCGCAGGAAAACTTTCCGGCCCAGGAATCTTTCGAGGTCGAGGCGCGCCTTCTGCCCGATTTCCTTCAGTTTGGCCCCGCCTTTTCCGATCACGATCGCTTTCTGGGAATCGCGCTCCACAATCACCGTGGCTTCGATATCGGTCAGGGTTTCACTTCGGTCCTTGAAAGACTCGATCACGACCGCAGTCGCGTAAGGGATTTCCTCGCCCGTGCAGTGAAAGAGTTTTTCGCGCAAAATTTCGCCCGCAATGTCGCGCTCGTTTTGGTCCGAGATCTGGTCTTCGTCAAAAAAAGGCGGATGCTCGGGAAGATGCTGAAGCGTTTTTTCCAAAAGAAGGTTTACTTGCTCGCCGGTCTTGGCGGAAACCGGCACATACTCGGTAAAAGTATGCTGGGTTTGATAATGGGAGAGGATCGGCAGGATCTGGGGTTTCGGGAAGCGGTCGATTTGGTTCACAAGAAGGAAAACAGGCTTGCGCTGGTCTTTTAGCAACCCAAGGATCTTCTCCTCATACGGATGCGGCGTTCCCGGAAGCACCATCCAATAGATGAGGTCCGCGCTTTCGAATGATTTTTGAATCTCATGAACCATCCAGTTTCCGAGAAGGTCCCGGGGCTCGTGAAAGCCCGGGGTGTCGAGAAAAATAATCTGACCGCCGGGCCGGCTCACAATGCCG
>JAHFHI010000193.1:0-1842 GCA_023246995.1 Candidatus Omnitrophota bacterium | reverse complement strand
GTTTTTCGCCCACAAGATAGTTTAGAAGCGTGGACTTACCGACGTTCGGCCGGCCGATAATGGCCACGAACCCCGAGTGTTTTTTGATTTCTTTGGGTTTGTGCCGTGGCATTTTATTTTCCGGTAAGCCTCAACACTTCGGCCACAAGCCGGTCAATCCCCTCGTAAGCCTCGGCAAGATTGCTAGCCAGCATGTAAGCTGGCGTGGTCACGATTTTTTGGGTCTCATCCACAAAAGCTTTCTCAACCGGGCAATCAACATGCTCCTGCCCCATTTCCCGGATCGCGCCCGCGGTCCCGGGGTCGGTCCCGATCGTAAGTTTAAGATGTTTTCCTTGAAAAATTTTAGCCACAAGCGCCGGGGAAATGCAGATCGCGCCGATGGGCTTTCCGGCTTGATGCACCTCGCGGGCCAGGCGCGCGACTTCGGGATGGACTTTGCAGTCCGCCCCGTCAAAAGCAAAGGTGCATAGATTTTTGGCCGCCCCAAAACCGCCGGGGAAAATAAGGCCGTCTAGCTCCGCCGCCTTAAGACCGGCGACATCGCGGATCTTTCCCCGCGCGATCCGGGCGGATTCGACAAGCATATTGCGCTTTTCACCGCTCTCTTTATTCGTAAGATGATTGATAACATGATGCTGCGCGCCGTTCGGGGCCGTGCAGAGAGCCTCGGCGCCGCGCTTGGAAAGCGCAAGCAGGGTCAGCACCGACTCATGGATCTCGGAACCGTCCATCACTCCGCAACCCGAAAGGACCACCCCGATTTTGATCATGATTTCCGCTCCTCCCCGGCGCTATGTTTCACAAGTTTCCCCACGAACCTATCGATTTCCTCAAAAGTGTTGTAAAAGTGGGGCGCCAGACGAATGCCGCCGCCGCGCGCCGAAACATAAATCCCATCGCCCAAAAGCCGGCGGCTCACCTTTTCCGGATTCTTGATTTTGACGATCACGATCCCGGAACGTGATTCCGGCGCTTTGGGAGAAAGAATCTCAAAACCTCTCTCCTCCATCTTTTGAATCGCAAAATCCGTGAGCTCCAAAATGCGCTTCTCAATCCGCTCGATTCCGATCCCGTCCAGATACTCCACCGCGGCGCCGAGGGCAAAAATGTTCGGAAAGGCCGGGCATCCGGGTTCATACCGGGAGGCCTCGGGTTTCAGTTCGAGACGGCGGTTATCCATAAGCTCGGGCCTCGCCATGCTTCGCCAGCCCGCACCAAGCGGCTTAAACTTCTCAAGCAACGGCTTTCGCACATAAAGAAAACCCGCTCCGTACCCGGCCATGAGCCATTTGTAACTGTTGGCGCACACAAAGTCCGCTTTCCACGCCTTGACGTCGAGCTTGAGCGCGCCGAAGGCCTGCGTGGCATTCACTGCCAAATAGCGCCCGGCTTTCATGCCTCCGAGCGCCGCGAGATCCTGGCGGAATCCGGTCGCGTACTGCACAAAACTGGTGAGAAGGGTCTTGACCGAAGGTTTCAGAAGGGATTTCAGTTTTTCAAGCGAAAGAGATCCGGCTTCGGGTTTCTGCCAAATCACGCGCGCTTTACGCCAGAGCCAGGGAAGGGTCGAAGACGGAAACTCCGAGGTGTTCGTGAGCACCGCGCCGCGCGGCGCCAAGAGCTCGGCAATATGATTCATGCCCTGGGAGGTGCTGTGAATAAAGGCCACCTCTTCGGGATCGGCATTGATGAAGCGCGCGAGGCGCGCGCGAACCTCTTCCCGCCGCCGGATCCAGACAGGCCAGCCGAGGTCGGCTCTGCGGAAATGCTCGCTGTAATAAGTTTTAATTTTTTCGAGAACAGGCCTCGGGATCGGGCCGCCTGAAGCGTGATCCAGAT
>JAHFHI010000192.1 GCA_023246995.1 Candidatus Omnitrophota bacterium | reverse complement strand
CGCGGCTTTTGGCCTGAAACGCAAAGTCTTCGAGGAGTGCCGCCGAAAGCCTTTGGGCCGCCAGATTACAGGCCCAGGGCCCCTGCAACTTTTCCATGGCCGCAATCACGGCCTTTGGCCCAAGCGCGTAGCCTGAACGGATCCCGGCCAGCGGGAAAAACTTGGTGAAGGAGCGAACCACGAGCAGGTTTTGCAGAGTGCCGGCCCGTGAAGCAAGCGAGAGCTCCGGTGCCCAGTCGCAAAAAGCTTCGTCCAAAATCACGAATGTTCCGCAGCGCCCGGCGCACTCAACCAGGCTCTCCAGCACGGGCCTTTCGATCGCGCTTCCCGCCGGGCTGTTCGGCTGCGAAAGAATGGCAAGATCGGCACGGCCCATCTGTTTCTTAAAATCATCCTCGGGAAAAGAAAAGGCGTCCTCGGGCCGCTGGCTAAGATTCATGATCCGGGCGCCCTCGATGGCGGCAAGCCTGCGGTATTCCCCGAACCCGGGCTCCGCCAAAAGAACGCGACCCGGCTTGAGAAGCCTCATGGCTATCTGCAGAAGCGCGAGAGAGCCGTTTCCGGCCAGGACCGACTCGCGCGGAACCTCGAAGTGCTTTCCTATTTTTTGCCGCAGTCCGTCCGAATAAGGCTCCGGGTAACGCCCCAGATCGCGCAGCGCTTCAGCCCAAATGTCCCGGCAGAATCCGGGCAATTCGAAAGGGTTCGTGTTCGAAGAAAAATCCAGAATTTCGGAAATCGCCTTGTCCGTTCGCGCGCTAAAGGCTTCCAAATCCCCGCCGTGTTCGGCCAAAACCGGAAGTTCGGGAATGGGCGCGATTTTTTTCACGTGCGCATCCCGCAAGCCGCAACCGCGAGCACGAAAAGTTCGGTGAGCTCGCTGGCCGCGCCGAGCAAATCCCCGGTAAAGCCGCCCAGCTTTTTTTTAAACCAAATGCCGAGCGCCAATATAAAAAAAGAGGCCGCCGCAAAAAGCATAAGGCCCCGAGGGTAAAATAGCGCGAGAGGCACGAGCCAGAGCCCCGCGGCCAGAAGCGTTCCGGTTCCCACACGGCCCGCAAGGCTGCGTCCGAGCCCGTCTTCCGCCCCGGCATAGGGCAAAAAAGCGCTAAGCCCCGCGAGCGCCATGCGGCCCGCGAGAATGGCGGTAAAAAATGCGCCGGGGCCGCGCGAAAGCACTTTCAGCAACTCCCACTTTACGAGAAGAAGCAGGCAGCTACCGATCACCGCCCACGCGCCAACCCTCGGATCTTTCATGATCGCAAGAGTGCCGCTCCTGTCACGACCCGAAAAAAAACCGTCACAGAAATCCGCAAAGCCGTCCATGTGAAGCCCGCCGCTCAAAAGAATTGGTCCGGCCAAAAGCGCGAGCGACGGGATGGGGTGCGGAAAAAACACGCCGGCCGTCTTGAAGATGGCCCAGGAAATCACCGCGAGAACCCATCCGGCGGCCGGGAAAAACCGTACGGCACGCGCGAGATCCCGGGGAGCCTCCGATGATTTCCGGCCAGCAGGAACCGGAAGGACGGTCAGGAATCTAAGCGCCTCGGAGAAATCTTCGAACCCTGTCATTTTGAATATCGGGCTTAAAAATTTCAGGTTAAGCATTGCGCCCTGAAACTCCGGCTTCGGAAAAAGTCGCGACCTCATTATAGACCCGCACCGCGGCATCTAAAATTCCCATGGCCAGGGCCGCGCCGCTTGCTTCCCCAAGGCGCATGGAAAGATTCAGAATCGGTTCGGCCTCAAACGCCTGCAGAATAAAACGGTGTCCTTTTTCCTCGGATTGATGCGCGAAAAACAGATAGTCCAGAACTTGGGGATTAATGCGCATCGCGGCAAGGACTGACGCTGAAACAATCCACCCGTCCACCACGACGCCGAGCCCGGAGCGCGCGGCCCCGAGCATGGCTCCGGTCATGGCCGCCAGTTCAAATCCGCCCAGGCATTGAAGCGCTTTGATCGGATCTTCCAGGCAATCGGAATGCCTCTGAAGCGCTTTTTCAATGACACGAATTTTGTGAGCAAGCGCTTCGGGCCCGAGACCCGTGCCCCGGCCGGTGACCGATTCCACCGGCGCGCGCGTGATCGCCGCGATCACCGCGCTTGCGGCCGTGGTATTCGCGATCCCCATTTCTCCGAGCGCGAGCAGCTCCACCCCGTCTTCGCGCGCGGCGCAGGCAAGATCCCAACCCGTGCGGAGGGCTTGATCAAATTCCTGAACCGTCATGGCCGGTTCGTCAAGCATATTGCGGGTCGAGGCCCGGACCTTGGCATGGATCAGCCTCGGGTCCGCCCCGAAATCGCCGTGGACCCCGACATCCACAACCCGAACCTCGGCGGCCAGGCCCCGGGCAAGCGCGTTGATGGTCGCGCCCCCGTTTAAAAAATTAAGCACCATGGCCCGGGTCACGTCGGAAGGATAAAGACTCACGCCTTCGGCGGCAATGCCGTGATCCGCGGCAAAAATTAATATCCGCTTGCGGGCAATCTGCGGCCGGTCTTTTTTCTGAATGGCAACAAGCCGCTCAAGCAGCCTTTCAAGAACACCGAGACTCCCCTCGGGGCGCGTCTGCACGCGCAAACGCTCCCTCGCCTTGGCGCGCCACGCGGTGTCTAGGGCCTGAATTTTTTTTGATTCAAGAAGCCAGTCCTGCACACCCAACCCCCTCCCGTTTTAAATACTGGGCGATCCCGGCGGTCATTAAAATGACATCGCCGCTTTGCCCCGCGATTTTCTGATTGATCATACCGAGCCGGTCGGCAAACTCCCGGGCGAGCGGATTATCCGCCATAATGCCGAGCCCGACTTCATTGGTCACGAAAATAAGACGGGCCGGATTCGAAGAAACTGATTCAAGGAGACTCTCCATTTCCGCTTCAACTTTTTCAGGCTGCGTCCCGAAACGGAAAAGCAGATTATTGACCCAAAGAGTCAGACAATCCACCAAGATCACGGTTTCTTCGCTTGAAAGCTTCGCGATCGCGCGGCCGAGAAAAAGGGGCTCTTCAACGGTCTCAAACCCCGCCCCGCGCTCGCCCTGATGCCGCTCGATTCTCCGGCGCATCTCCGAGTCAAGCGCCTCGGCCGTGGCAATGAAGTAGCGTCCGGCCGGCGCGCTGGCGCCAAACGCCAATTCAAGGGCAAAACGGCTCTTGCCGCTGCGGATTCCGCCGGTCACAAGGCTCATGCGGCCCATTAGTATTCAATCCCGGGCTGCGCCTTAATGCCCTTTTGATAAGGATGCTTGATACATTTCATCTCGGTCACAAGATCCGCCAAATCCACAATCTCGGCGGGCGCGCCTCCGCCGGTCAGGATCACATGCTTCAAAGGGGGTTTGGCCTTAAGCGCGGCCGCGATCTCGGAAGCCGGTAAAAAATTATATTTCATCACGTAATTGAGCTCGTCGAAAATCACCACCTGGTGCTCGGTGTCGCGCAGGATTTCCAGACACTTGGCCCAGGCCTTTCGCGCAGTTTTAACATCCTGCTCAAAATTCTGCGTGTCCCAGGTAAAACCGTCTCCGATGGTGAAAACTTTAAACTTGTCGCCGAAAAGTTTCGCGGCTTCCACTTCCCCGGTCTTCCACTTTCCCTTGATAAACTGCACCATCGCCACCTTATACCCCCGGCCGATGGCGCGAAGCGCTGTGCCGAAAGCGGCCGTGCTTTTTCCCTTTCCGTCCCCGGTATTGACCAGGATCAGGCCCTTTTTCTTATATTCCCCGGAAATTTTATGGCCCCGGGGCGCTTTATCTTTTTTGACGGCGGCTCGGGTTTGCTTCATCTTAAAACTCCCCCTTGGTTCCGGTGACAAACCGGATGGCCGGATTGTCAAACCCCCGGGTTTCCGTGTAGTGATCATTGCTCGCATTTTCAATGCGGCTAAAGAGTTGAAGGTATTGCGTTAGATTATAGAAGAGCGCCAAATCGAGCCTCATGTACTCATCATT
>JAHFHI010000191.1 GCA_023246995.1 Candidatus Omnitrophota bacterium | reverse complement strand
CGCAGTATTTTTGTTTCTGAAAAGGAATTCCGGGTTTTGATCGAAGAGGGAGCCCGGGCCGGGGTTCTCGCGGCTCATGGAAAAAAGCTCATTGACACGATCCTGGATTTTGAAAGAATAACCGTGGAGGCGGCCATGATCCCGCTCGAAAAGGCCCCCAAGGCGGAGATTACCGCAACGGTCGGCGCTCTGAAGGAGATCGCACGGCGCACGCATGCTCCGATGGTTCTCGTTTATGAAGAAGTCCCATCCCTCGTGGTCGGGATGGTTTATATTTTCGATCTTCTTTTTGAGGAGCGCGAGGATCTTACTTTGAGCGCTTATCTGCGCTCGCCGGTTTTTCTTTCACGCGAGACTTCGATCGAAAAGGCGTTTCTGACGCTTCAGGCCAAGCGGCAGTCCTACGCGGTCGTAACCCATAGAGGGGATGTCATCGGGACGGTTGCCATTGAAAAACTCTTTGTGCGATGAGTAAACGGGCTTGGAAGGCGTGGCTCCTGTTTTTTTGCGCCGCGGTCATGGCGTTTGGGCCGGTTCCCTTAGGCCGGGCTTATACCGATGAAATAGTCCTCGGGCCGGAGGAGGTCTGGAAGGCGGTTTCCAAGGCCGCGGAGTATTACGGCGTCCGCCAGATGGATGCGGAGGCCCGGACCCTGCGCACCAAGTGGAAACAGGACCGGGTGAAGCGTTCCCGGGGAGTTATGCGGCGGTACGTTTCAAAAATCGCGCGAATCTATCAACGCCGCTACCGCTTTGACGTTCGGGTTCAGGAATTCGGGGCGCACACCCGCGTCAACGTCAAAGGGACCTTTCAGGAGAGGCCGCTCGATGCGCCGCTTTGGGCGAAATGGGAGACGGTTAAGCCCGATGTGACCGATGACGCGCTCGAGCGTGATTTCTTTGCCCGGATCTTAAAGGAAATGGAAAATGCCCGGCTGAATCCCCAGCCGTGAATCCTCGGTTAGAGAGAGGGGCTTTCTAAAGCTTTATAGCGGGCGGCCGTTAATCAATGCAAAACAGGCCTAATTTCTAAATTCAGAAAGGGAGGTCCTGCGCGCTTGCGGGTCATCGCCGTTGCCAACCATAAAGGGGGTTGTGCAAAGACCACGACAAGTATTCATTTCGCGGCCGTGCTTGCCTTTCTTCAAAAAAAGGTTCTTTTGATCGATCTTGATCCCCAGGGGCATTCCACATGCGGCCTCGGCATTACGCCCGAGGATTCCCCGGCAAGCTTGGCCGAGCTTCTGCGCCAGGGCCCTCACCGGGAGCCCAATCTCTCGCTTTTTCTCTGTGCCATCGAAAAGAATTTTCAGATGATCCCCACCTACGGATCGCTTCGGGAGCTTGAGGAAGAGTGGACCGGAATTCCCGGTTGTGAATACCGCCTCAAGGAAATGCTGACCTATATCGAATCCAAGATTCCCGAGCTTGATTTTGTCATTTTGGATTCCCCTCCGAACCTCGGGATGCTGACCTTAAACGGCCTTCAGGCCTGCGACGAGGTCATCATTCCGATTGAGCCGTCTTTTTTTTCCCTGCATGGTTTGGCCAAAATCTCGGAAACCCTCACGCGGGTCAATGCCCGCCGGGAAACCCCGGCGGATATTTTCGCGCTTATGACCCTGTTTGATTCTAAAAATCGTTTTGCCGAGGAAGTGCGCGAGGAAGTTCGGACGCATTTCAAGGACCGGATGTTCCGGACGGCCGTCCATGAGAACGTCCTGCTTCGGGAAGCCGCGGGAGCGGGGCAGAGCGTTGTCCGCTATGCGCCCCATTCGGACGCTTTCAGCGATTTTTTCCATCTGGCCATAGAGTACCTGGACAAGGAGTGGGAGCGCTGCCTGGCCTCGGGCGGGCTCGGATGGCCGCAGAATTCCCACCGGGGCTACGGCCCTAAGCGGGTCACGGGCGGCATTCTTTTTCAACTTTCGATAAAAGACGCGCGATGGGTTGAAATCGCGGGGGATTTCAACCACTGGATTCCCGAGCCGCTTGTCTTGTCTCATGAAAACGGGCTTTGGCAGAAAATCATTCCGGCCTCGGACGGAGCTTACCGTTATAAATTCATCGTGGATGGGGAGTGGCAGATTGACCCCCATCAGCCCGGACTCAAACCCAACGCGTTTGGAACCTTTGACTCTTATCTGGAGATCCGGGGATGATCGAAGAATCCCGAAAACTGAAGCGGGGCCTGCGGGATGTCTCGGCCTTATTTGTCGATGAGGCGCGTCCGCCAGCACCCGCCGAGCCTAAGAGAGCGGCTCTTTTGCCAAAGCCCCAGCGCCCCACGCAATGCTGGACGCTTATCAGGGCTGGGGAATCCGGCGGCAGGGAGCTCACCCGGCGGCACTTCCGGCTTGCTCAAAAATTGGGCCGCGTGGGGATGCCCGCGGCGCGGCTTTCCGTGATTTCTTCCGGGCTTTCTCCGAACAAGGGGATGATTTCTCCTCCGGAAGAGTCGGCTCGGATCACCCCGCGGTGTATGGCCCCCGAGGACTTCGAGAAACTTTCGGGTCCGGGCCAGATTTTGGAGATGTTTTCCGAGCATCCGGTGATTGTGATTCTGGATTTTTCGCTCGAGAGGGAAGAACTTGTTTACAAAGCCGCGGCGGTTTTGGACAAATGCGTTCTCGTCGTCGGACCTTCCATGGAAAGCCTAAGCGAGAGCTACCGTTTTATTAAGATGGCATCCCGGATCAATCGGGCCTTGGAATACCATGTCCTGTTTGAGGGGATTCTAGGCGAAGAAAAGGGGGGCCTTTTTTTTGAACGCTTTTCCGAGATTGTCTCGAAACATTTGGGCGTTCGTCTCGAATGGCTCGGAACGCTTCAGCCGGGGCAGGACATCGACACCCTCCCGCAGATTTCTTTTGATTCCCTGACCGAAGATCTTTGGGCGCATCCCCATCCCCGGCTTGTGTCTAGCGGCGAACCAGAGGCCCCGGAACCCGAACTTTTCGTCAAACCATTCTCATCCTGATGGATGTTTTTTTTGCCCACGATCCCGCCCCGGTTCGAGCCCAGGAAATTTTCTCATCTCTGAAACGGGTTTTGGCGGGCCGGCTTGGTTCCACCGAACTTAATCCCGCGCTGTCTTTAGAATCCGCTCAAAACGGACAGTTTTTCCTTAAAAACGCCGAAGCCCTTATCTGGGGCAGGATCTTCTATGACCGGTTCTATCACCGGGATCTCGGGATCTTGCGCGAAGAAATGGCCTGCCTGCTCAAGATTTTCAAGCAGGAGGTCCGCGCCTATATTTTCTTTCCGTCCTGCTCGGTGCTGGACCCGAGATCGTTTGACGGATTTCAAATTAAGGCGCACTTTTTTGAATATTTTTGCTTGGAGTCATTCGATGCCGAGGCTGTGGGAATCCGGCCGTGGAACCCTCCGTTAGGGGCTGAAGGGAAATTCTCGCCGCCCGATGAGGTTTCGGCGGCAGGCGGAGAGCTTGAGATAGCCGCTCCGGCCTTAGCGAGCAAAGCCGGAAGCCTCACCCGAGAGGAGTTGCAGGAACTCATCAACCTTAGCCTGGATCTTGGCCGGGAGGTCCGGGAGGATCCGGTCCGCTAGGCTGTCGGAGCCGGGGCGGCGCCTTTTAGCTTGAAACCTGTCTGATTTGTCTCTTATAATCCTCATCTTATCTGTTTTCCCAAAGCATTTTAAAATCGGCGGCTGTTTATGAGTGTTGTCAACGTCAAAGAAAGCATCGAGCTTCTGAAAAAAGCCCAGCAGATCGACCGCGAGCTTTACATGGCGCTCGAAGCCCAAAAGGAAATTCCGGAACAAAAGGCTCGCTTAAAAATAGAGATGGAAGCCGAAAAAGCCGGCCTAAACGAGCTGGAGGCCGCATTTAAAAAGCTTCAACTGCGGCAGAAGGAAAAAGAAGGCGAGCTTGCCCAGAAGGAGCAAAACATTAAGAAGTTCGAAGGCCAGCTGGCCCAGGTCAAAACCAACAAGGA
>JAHFHI010000190.1 GCA_023246995.1 Candidatus Omnitrophota bacterium | reverse complement strand
CATCCCACAAAAGCCTTCGAAACTCCGGAAGCCGCAGACTGCGCCGACCAGGCGGATACAAATGCATCCCTTCCTTGTTCTAAAATTTCCTTTAGACTTGCCCATTCCCGGGGCTTTGCCTGCTCGACCTGTGCGGCGAGATTGCGGGCAAAGTCATCGGCCGATGCCTTGATTTCCTGCTTAAGCTCCCGGGCGCTTTTTTGCGGCGCCGCGAGCGCGGGCGCAACCATGCCGGGAGACGTCACAACCGCTTGCGGGCCAAGAATTTTATTAACTACATTTTTGACACCCGTGATCGTCTGGCTTAGTCCGGGTACTTCCTGAAGCGGGGCCCCATCAAGACGCGCTAAAAGAGATCTTATCTCATCCGCCTTCCGGCCCTTCTCATCAGCCGAAGCGCTCTTCCAGGCAAAAAGAGCCGCTTGAAGCTGTTTGACCAAATCCATGGCCTCTGCGGCCGAGATTGCCTGGGCGGAAACCGGGGCAACCGGGGCGGGAACCGGGGCCGCCTGGACCGGGGTCGAAATGACCGGGGCCGCAACCTGGCGGGCGGCATCAAATGCGGTCTTCTGTTCCGCAAGTCTTGCTCTTGCGTCAGCGATAGCCTCACTGATATCCTTGATTGAAATAAGCGCGGAATCGGATTTTCCGGGTTTGACCTTCGCAATCTGAAGCGCCGGAACAAGCGGGTCGGAAATATCCATTCCCTCCTGATATTGAAGTTCCTGCAGCGTTTGCACAACCCGCGCCAGAAGATCTCCGTCCCGCTTTAATCCGGCGAGAGATTCTTTGGCCTTTCCGAATTTTTCAGCGAAAGCCGCCATGTCCGGCGACGACGCCTCCCCGTGCAACCCGAGGAATGTTTCCATCTCGGCCGACAAACTCGCGATCGCCAGACGGTAATCATTAATCGATACCGCAGAAAGACTGCTCCGTGCCTGCCGCATAAAATCCATCGCCTTTTGGAGAAGCGTTGCGGCTTGCGCGCTTAAAGTCAGATTCTGCTGAAGTCTCTCGCCGGCGTTGCGGACCGCCTCAAGGCCCGGAAGTTCTCCCTTAAGCGCCGCGAGGTTCTCGCCGCTTAGGCCCGGAAGTTTTGGCGGAAGAGCGCTTTCGATTAGATCTGCGGTGAGTTTTTCTCCTGTTTTCTCATCCACCGCCATTCCGGTTTTGTAACGGACGGATTCAAGCTCCGCGATCAGGCGGCCGGCGAGCCAGTTCGATGCGGCCTGCTGAAAACGTGTTTGGAAAGACGCCTCAAGCGGCTCATGCGCCGCGCGGATACTCTCATAAAAAGCCGCGTCCTGCTTGATCGCGCCCAACTGCGCCGTATGCACCTGTTCCCATTTTCGAAAATCCCCGGGGTTAAGCGTTTTTTCGGAAAGCTTGGTTTCAAGGTTTCCGGTCACCTGTTCCATGGCACTTTTAAATTCGTCAATCGCACGGGTGCGCCGAAGTTCCTGGTCCCGCTCCCGCACCTGACGGGCCCACGAAGCCTCCGTTTGGCGCAGCCACTCCCGGGCGGCAAGAACCGCCTGCGCCACGGACGGGAGGGCCTTGACCTGGTCTTTCAAATCGGGACTCACGGCATCAAAAACATTTTCCACGATCCGGTCGATTTCCTTAGCCGGGTCATAAACAACCTCGCCCAGTTTCATGAGCGTTAAAAGCTCGGCGCGTTTTAAATCAACGGCCTTAAAGGCCTCCTGAAAAGACACCTCCGCCTGCCCATATCCCTCCATGCGCCGGAGACCCTGAATTCCCGCGATAAGCATCCGGTCGAAGCCCCGGAAATCTTCGGCCGTGAGCGTTTTTGCGGAAAGTTTTTCCTCAAGCCCGGAAAGAACGGTAAGGCTTTGGGCCTGCAAGTCCCGCAAGGCGGTGAGCACCGCCTCGCGCTCCTGCTGTCCCTTGAGGTTCTGCAACGCTTCATCGTAGCCTCTTACGGACTGCGTGAGAGCGTGAAACGCGTCCAGGACGCCTACATCCCTCATGCCGGGCAAAGTGCGCAAATCTCCGAGAAGTGTTCCGGACCGGGCTTTGAAACCGTCTAAATCCGACGCGGTAAGCGCGGGATTAGCGCGCAAAACCTCAAAATCGTTTTTCCGAGCCTGCGCGGCAGCGGCGATTCGGTCTTTGGATTCAACGCGCTCGACGGTACGCAGCAGGGCGCTTTGACGGACGTTCATGGCGTTAAGAGCGACTTCCAAAAGCTCGCGGATCTCGGGGGCCCCGGCCTGATACGCTTCGAAATTGCGCGCGGCGTCCATCCCCTGTTCCAGGTCGCGGGAAACCGCATCCAGTTCGCCGCGCGTGACCGCCTCACCCTTGGCTTCAAGCGGCGCGAGGGCGGCGCTCATTTCAAAAGCAAGCCGCTCAATCCCGCTCCGGGCCGATCGGATCATTCGGGAGAGATCCGCTTCGCGCAGAAGCGCGCGGTTTTGGCTTACGGTCCCGAAAGCACGAATCGCCACGGCCGCCGCGAAAGTAATCGCCAGAAATGAAACCGCTCCGATCGCCAAAGCCGGGAGGTTAAAAGTGGCAAGCAAATTCCCGATAGGACTGGGAGCTCCGATTGATTTCATGAGAAAATGAGTCCCGAAACTCAAACCCGCAGCGAAAAGCGTAAGCATCGCGAGAAGTTTAAGAACCGGCAGAAGCTGCGAAAGAAACGCCCCCGCCAGGGATGCGGGCGCCTCGGCACGGAGGAGTTCGCTCATCCTGGAGCGCAGCCTTTCCTCGCCCGCTTGAAGACGCGTGAAGGCCGCCTGATACTCGGGTTTCAAATGTCCCATTCCCGGCTGATCCATGACCCGGTCAAACAATCCTCCCGGACGACCTGCCTGCAGAGCCGAAAGCGCACCGCGCAGATCCTGTGCTGAAGCGTCTGGACTTGTAAAAATATTCTCGAGCGCTTCACGGGCTTCCGGGTCAAAACCCCGGCGGGCGAGGGCAACGGCACGCACAAGCCGGTTTTCATAAGCGAGCGGATGGAAACTCGGAATTTCCCGGGCAAGTTCCGGGCTTGCGGCGCTTTGCGCAAGGGCTTGGCCAGTCTCGCGGGCCGCGTCCAATCTCGATACTAAATCGCGGCTCAAGACAGTCCATCCCGCGCGCGATGCAACTTCCACGGGAATGCTGAAACCGGCAAGCGCGGTTGCCGCATCCCGGCGGATTGTTTCAAGGCGCTCCTGGGTTTCGCGGATTTGATCTTCGATACTTCCCGACGCATTCAGCCACCCGGCCATGCGCGCAAGTCTCGGGGTTATTTCATTCTCATAAACCTGCGCGTTAACCACGACGCGCCGCAAAGAAGCTTCAGCGGCCCGGAGCTCCTCGAGTCCGGCCGTAAGCTCGTGGATTCTCGCTTCAATCGGCGTGAGAACCACCTCGATTTTCCGCCGCGCGTCAGCGACTTCCAGGCGCGCGCGCGCCAGCTGATAGTTTTCCGAGGCATCCGGGTAGGCCGCAAAAAGCCGGATCCTGGCTTCAATGCCGAGGCGGGTTTCGAGCGCCGTCAGGGCATCCCGGGCATCAGCCTCCCCCTGTTCGACTTTTTGGACGGCGTCCTGCAGGGCCTGATAAAGCGTCGCGGCTTCGTTCATTTGACTTTTCTTGCGTTCATACTCGGATCGAAGTGTCTCAAGCATGGCGCCAAGCCGTTCTTGAACTTTGCCGTAAGCCCCGCGCAAACCGGCGTCGGGCGACTGGCTCACTTCCGTGAGCCAATTTCCCCAACGGTCCCGTATATTCTGATAATTATATCCGGAGAGAAACGCTTCAAAGGTCGCCGGGAGCGGCGTCTCGGCACCCAGCCCATCCAGAAAAGCGGACGCTGCTTGAAATAGCCTTCCCACTTCGTTTAGGTTGGCACGAATCAGTGCCGCTTCCTGCCGCCGTTTAAGGCCGGCAAGATAGGCCTCCCGCTCGGCCATTTCCAAATCCAGCTGATCCGGATTTAA
>JAHFHI010000189.1 GCA_023246995.1 Candidatus Omnitrophota bacterium | reverse complement strand
GGGCGGATTACGATCGAGGCGGCCAACGCGCTTCTTAAAACGCTCGAGGAGCCTCCGGATAAGACGGTGTTTATTCTTTGGACGGAATCCCGTTCCAACCTGCTTGAGACCATCCAGTCGAGGGCTTTTGAAATCCGGCTGAAGCCATTGGCCGCGGCGGATTCCGAACCCCTGACGCCCGCGCTCGAAACCCTTGAGCAGGGCAACTGGGAGGATTTTCTCGACACCTTTAGCACCAAACCCCGCGAAGAGGTCAAACGGGCGATGGATGGCTTGATGGTTTTCCTGCGCGGGCGTATTGAAAAAGAGTCTCGCGCGGACCGCCGGCATTACGGAGTCGTAAGGGCGCTTGACGTGCTTAGCGAGAGCAAAGACGCGCTTGAAGCCAATGCCAACCAGAAACTGGTCTTAAGCCGCCTGGCCATGAAATTGCGGGAGTTTTTGTCGCGTGACTGATCCCTTTTATCTTACGACCCCGCTTTATTACGTCAATGCCCGGCCCCATATCGGGCACGCGTACACCAACATTCTCTGCGACACCTTTGCCCGGTGGAAGCGCCTGCGCGGCGCGGATGTTTTTTTTCTGACCGGCACCGATGAGCACGGAACTAAAATCGAGAAGGCCGCCAAAGCGGAGGCTAAAGACCCCCGCGCCTATGTGGACGCGATGGTCCCGCAGTTTAAAGAACTTTGGACGATTCTCGGGATTGACTACGACTATTTCATCCGCACCACGGATGAATCCCATAAAAAGACCGTGGCTTTTATCCTGCGCGACCTCGAAGTCAGGGGGGAAATCTACAAGGCCACCTACGCGGGCTGGTACTGCACGCCCTGCGAATCTTTCTGGACCGAGCTTCAGCTTAAAGGGGACCGGTGCCCGGACTGCCAGCGCGAAGTTCAGCAGCTTTCCGAGGATAATTATTTTTTCAAACTTTCCAAATATCAGGAGTGGCTGATTCAATATATTGAGGCTCATCCGGATTTTATCCGTCCGGAAATCCGGCGCAACGAAATTCTGGGCTTCCTGCGCGAGCCGCTTGAGGACCTCTGCATCACCCGCCCGCGCGCGCGTCTTTCCTGGGGTATTGATTACCCGAATTCCAAAGACCATGTGGTGTATGTCTGGTTTGACGCCCTCATTAATTATGTGAGCGCGACCGGATACGGCAGGGAAGGGGAGAAGTCAAAGGCTGCCTGGCCCGCGGATTTGCATGTGGTCGGAAAAGACATTTTGCGACAGCACGCGGTTTATTGGCCGATCATGCTCAAGGCCTGCGGCCTCGAGATGCCGCGTACGGTTCTTGCTCACGGATGGTGGACCATGTCCGGGACCAAAGTTTCCAAGTCGCGCGGCAACGCCGTGGACCCGATCGAGCTTGTCAAAAAATACGGGGTGGATGCCTTCCGGTATTTTCTTCTGCACGAAGTCACGATCGGAAACGACGGCGCTTTTTCCGAGGACTTGCTCGGTGAACGCTACACGACCGACCTTGCCAACGACTTGGGGAATCTCTGGTTTAGGATCATGACCATGCTGCAAAAGTATTTTGACGGAAAAATTCCGGCCTTTGAAAACCGGTACTTGGAAAATGAGCTTTTGAAGAAAAGTTTTGACCTGCTCGCGAGAGTCTCTGTGACCATGGAGGGTTATGACCCCCGGACGGCGCTTAGCCAGATCTTCGAGGTGATCACCCGCGCCAATCAGTATGTCGAAGAAAAGAAGCCGTGGGTGCTTGCCAAAGATCCGGTGCAAAAAGGAGTCCTGGCCGAGACCCTGTTTGTCCTGACGGAGGCCATGGCTCATGCGGCAGTCCTCTTGCAAGCCTTTATCCCCGGGACCTCGGCCAAAGTTCTCGACCGCCTCGGCATTCAGGGCGCGGGCTTGCTAGGCTCCTCGGCCGGGTTCGCAAAGCCGCTTGTTCCCGAGGGCCGCGTAATCGAGCGCGGTGAGGCGCTTTTCCCGCGCCTTGACGAACCGGCCCCCAAAGACGCGGGGGTTTAAAAATGGGATTCATCGACACGCACGCCCACCTCTTTTTCCCGGACTATGAAGCGGATTTGGACGCGGTCATGGATCGTTTTAAAACTTCCGGGATCGAAGCCCTCGTGAACGTCGGAACCGACGCCCATACTTCCGCACTCGCTCTTGATCTGGCGCGCCGCTATGATTTCATTTATGCCTCCGCCGGCATTCATCCCCATGACGCGGGCAAAGCCGACCCGGCGGCCATGCGGGAAATCGAAGCCCTGCTCGCCGACCCGCGCATGGTGGCGATCGGGGAAGTCGGGCTTGATTTTTTTCGGGATCATTCGCCCCGTGAAACCCAGGAGAGGGTTTTTTTGGAGTTTCTCGAGCTTCACCAAAAGACCGAAAAACCCTTGATTCTTCACTGCCGCGACGCCTACGAAGAAATGATCCGTCTTTTAAAAAGCCGCGCGGATTCTTACCGCGGCGTGATCCACTGTTTTTCTTCGGACAAAGCGGTGATGCTGCGGCTCCTTGATCTTGGGTTTTATATTTCTTTTGCCGGCCCGCTTACTTATAAAAAAAACGACGTCTTGAGAGAAGCCTGCGCGGCCTGTCCGCCGGATCGCCTGCTTCTTGAAACGGACGCGCCTTTTCTGCCGCCCCAGACCATGCGCGGCAAGCGTAACGAGCCGGGTTTTTTGATCGAGACCGCCCGGACCGCGGCCGAGCTCCACCGGGTGAGTCTTGAAAGACTCGGGGAAATGACGAGCGCAAACGCCCGGAAGGTTTTCAGCCTGTGAAACCGCTTACCCGCAAAGAAAAAGGGTATTACGTGCTTTTTGCGCTTCTTATGGGGATTTATGCCTATATCTGGCTTGGGCCTTCCAAGGATCTGTGGAAGCCCGAGCCTTCGAGCGCCGTCGAGGAATTCCGCGCGGCGGAGGCAAGCCTTCATGAACGCTTCATGGACCCTAAGGCCATCCAGGAATATTTCAGCTCGCGCCCTTTTCAGCAGGCGCTGTTTAATTTTCTTACCCTGGTCCTGACCACATTTTTTTTCTTCGGGATCATTTTGGATCTGCTTTACCTTGTCAATCCCGGCCGGCGGAGGGAATTTTCAAGCGCCCTGGATCCGCCGCAGACATCCTGGAAGCTTTTTATGCTTTTTAAGGTAATTGTCCTTTTCATGGGAGGCAGTATCCTCGCGAGTCTGGGGCTCGGGACAGTCCGCCATTTCTTTTTTCCGCAGATGAGCCTGAACTTTCATATGCTGATGCACACCACGATGGCCGACATCCTCTGCATTTTCTTCGTGTTCTGGATTGTCCGTGAGGAGGGCGGTGACTGGCGCGATCTGGGCTTCAGGATCCCCGACGGGAAAATTTTCAAGGAAATGGCCGCGGGCTGGATCGCCTACGCCGGCATTCTTCCCGTTTTTATGGCGGCTTTGATCGTGCTGATGCTGCTCGCTCAAAAATTTCATTATGAGCCGCCGCCTCATCCGCTTGTGCATGTTTTTATCGAGGAGGAAAAACGGGCTCCGGAGCTTATCTACTACTCGGTTTTTTTGGCGATCGTCTTAGGGCCGGTCTTTGAAGAGATTTTTTTTAGGGGATTTTGTTATTCGATCTTTAAAAAAAGATTCGGGGCGCTTGTGGCGATGGTGCTTTCGGCCGCCTTTTTTGGGGCGATTCACGCCAACACCTTTGCGTTTTGGCCTATTTTTATTCTGGGGCTTGGGCTCGCCTATATTTATGAAAAACGCAAAAATCTTCTGTCTCCGATTATTCTGCACGTGACGCATAACGCGATTTTCATCGCCTATTTTTTTCTGGCCAAGAGCTTTGTCTCCCATGCTTCGCCGGGGGCCTAGGCCATGACCTTTGAACCCCTGTGTTTTAGGCGAAATAAATTGCGGCTTCTCGACCAGCGCAAGCTTCCTTTGAGGGAAACCTGGATTGCCTGCGCGACCTCGGCCCGGGTTCATTGGGCGA
>JAHFHI010000188.1 GCA_023246995.1 Candidatus Omnitrophota bacterium | reverse complement strand
GGGCCCGAAAGCATGCTTTGCAAAAGAACCCGGTAGGCGGCCATCTGCTCGATCCAGAAATAAGAATTACCGCGTTCATTCTCGGGCACGGCTTCGATCATGCCTTCAACCGCGGTCAGAGTCTGATCGAGAAACCTCCATTGCTGATTGCTGAAGGCAAGCCTGTTGATGGCATAAGGAATTTGACGGTTTTGCCGCTCAAAGCGCCCCCGCGCGTCCTGGGCCGCGGCCGTTTCTCCCCGGAGTTCAGCCAGTTTCCAGGTCTGGTAAGCCTTGGCCGCGTCCGGAATCCCCTGGCTCAAAAGATTCTGATCCCCGTAAGGATGCGGACGCAGCCAGGTGAGAATATTGCTATCCCTATAAATGGCCATTTCGGGCAGATCCCGAAGACTCTGGACTCCGGCTTCGGCCAGCTGGGTGTCCAAAGCGGCCATGATTTCAGAGCGTCCGATTTTGTTCGAAAGCTTCAGCTCGTAGACAATATGCTCGCCGCTTCGAAAATAAATCAACGCCCCCTGAAGTTTTTTTGGGGCGAGCCCTCTCTGCGAGAGATATTCAGAAACCTTTTGATCAAGGCCTATACCCGCTTCGGCCGCAGGTGTTAACACCGCGAGCGCGGCCCGGACTTCCGAGCGAAGGGGCCGGAGTTTGACCTGTCCGGAGTCATCCGCGAAATGCGTCACGCGGACTTGGTCCTTGCCGAGCAGTTCCACAAGAAAGCCCGGCGTTTGAAAACTGGCATCAAGCGGCCTAAAATTCTCGGGAGCGCCAAGCGCGTAAAAAAGCCGGCCTAATTCCGCCTTGAAGAAATGATTTTGGGTTTGCGGCCAAAACCAGAACCATTTGGTTTCGTGGCTCACCGCGAAAGGCCCCGCGTAAGAAAATGTTTCGATTCCTCCGGGCGCGATTTGACGCCCTCCCGGCGCGAGAGGCCCTGCCCCCAACTCCGATCCCAACCCCTGCAAAAAAGCCGTCCGGTCATCGGACGAGCGCTGCCCGGCCGCAGGATTGAAAAATTCCGAGTGATCCCCGCCCACGCTTTCATCCAAAAGCTCAGCGGCATCAAAACCCGGGATGCCGAGCACGGGTTTGACCTGAATTCCCGCTTCCGGTTCAACCTCCGTATCGTCAATACTCCTCCCGATGAGGCCCTGCGTCGCTTCAAAAGACGCCTGCTTTTTGACTTCAACGGAAATTCCGTTTTTGGAGCCGAGATCGCGCAGAATCATATAGGGCTGTCCATCCCTTTCGGTCAGAAGGAGAAGCGCATGCCCGTCCCTGGTTTTGTTTTCCACCGTTCGTTCGGCCGGGGAAAGATCCATATTCATCGTGGGCCTTGCTTTTTCAGCCTCCAAAGCACGGCGGCTGATGGTTATCTCGAATAAGGCTCTCGGCAAAGCCATCTCGACCAAATTTCCGTCCCTTTTAAAAGCCAGGGAAAGTTGCTCCGCGCCCCGGTAGAGAAAAAGAGGCTGATTTTGTTCCAGCTTGAAGGGTTTGTTTCCCGGCTCCATAAGGGTCTGCCAAACGGCTCTTCCTTCACGGTCAAGCCCGGCATAGACTTCCAGGTGCGCTTCAGCCTGCTCGGTGGTTCTTAACTGAAAGGTAAGATTCGCAAAAGCGAAACGTCCTAAATCCTCAAGTGCGTATCCCCCGGTCTGAACGCGATAGACACCGTTTTGCTCCCCGCCCAGCGGCTCTATCCCATAACCCGGCCGTTTCCCAAAATCCGCGGGCCTCTGGGCCCGCACTTCGGATCTTTGCACGGAGGAAAAACTTTGTATCCGGGTGAGGGCATCGTTTATTTCTGAGGCCGCTAGACGGACCCGCCCGAGGGCAAGCTGAAACTCGAAATCATTGGCTCGGGACAAAGCGATCTTTTGGTTGCTCTCCCCCATCTTCAGAAATCCGTCCACTTTGAGCCAGAGGGATCCCAGAGTTTTGAACATTTCCGAACGGATATTGACAAGCCCCTCCGGATCCTTGACAAAAATTTCCGCCAATGAAGCCGCCTCTTGAATCGTTTTCCAAGGGTTCCCCTCTTCGGCATTGGAGAGATTAAAGGCTTCGTCCAAATGCGTGCTGGCCGCTTTGATTTGATTAAGAATCTGCCCGGCGTTCCCCCTCACCTCCGAACGCGCGATAAGACTAGGCGTCATAGGCCAAAGATGGATGCGTCCGTTCCAGTCTGCGGTCGCAAGCCGTCCATCAGGCAGAAGCGTCATGGCAGAGACCATCGTCCGATGGGCATTAAAATCGGGTTGCATTGGCGATTGAAAGAGCTCGGTAAATCCTCCCCGCGCAAGATCCCAAAGACGGACATGGCCTTCAGAATCTCCCGTGGTAAGACGTCCGTCGGGTAGTAGGACCATGCTCCCTCCGGTGGATGGAACTGGGTATGCCAGTGAGTTCGGGTCATCCGGTTCCGCGCGAAGCTCCGTAAAGGCGCCTGTGGCAAGATCCCAAAGACGGACATGCCCGCTCATTTTGTTTGCCGTGGCAAAGCGTCCGTCCGGAAGAAGCGTTATGGCGTGATGCCCTATATGATAAGCCCGTGAATCAGGGTTATTTGGATCCTCGCGAAGTTCCGTAAAGGTGCCCGCATTCAGGTCCCAAAGACGCACACGTCCTTCATCATCTGTAGTGACCAGACGCCCGTCAGGTAGAGGCGTCATGTTCCCCACAACAATCCCAGCCGGATGGGCTCGCGAATTCGAATTATCGGGTTCTTCGCTCAAGTCTGTAAAGGTTCCGGATCCTAAATCCCAAATGCGGACACGGCCTTCCCACCCCCCCGTCACAAGCCTTCCGTCCGGGAGGATGGTCATGGCATGAACCCCACCCGGATCCGGAAGGGCATGCGAATCAAGATTCGCCGGATCTTCACGAAGCTCCGTAAAAGTGTTCGCGCGCACGTCCCATAGGCGAACACTTCCATTTGTTGAGTCTACCGAGGCAAGACGACCGTCGGAAAGCGGAATCATCGTACGGATGAAATCCGGATGAGCCCGCGAATCAGGGTTCGACGGATCTTCCCGAAGCTCCGTAAAGTTCCCGCTGGCGAGATCCCATAAACGAATATGCCCCTGCCCGTCTGCCACGGCCAAGCGTCCGTCAGGAAGGAGCCTCAAAACATTAATGGTTGTGGGATGTGCCGGGGAATAAGCGTTTTGGGGATCTTGATGCATCTCTGCATGGGGCCCAGGGTCAAGTCTTACGACGGTCTTGAGAAATTCCTCAAAGAGGACATACGGCTCGAGATCGTTAACATTCTCAATAAAAGTCCTGTTATTTAAAATCCCGATTCCTTGCTGAATAAGCGCTGTCCGCGGGTCCTCGGGATCAAGCTGCCGTGGGATCAAATGCTCAATGTTCATGGCAAGCCCCACGGCTTTAGTCCAGCTTTGATAACCCGGATCCGCAACCGTGGCGCCCCGTTCTTCCATCCAATCAAGCTGTATCAGAAAAAAAGATTGATTTAAAAATGACCAGGGGAAATTTCCGATCCTTGTGCGCATCGATTCCAACCCTTCGACCATCGGCAAAAGATGCGCAATCCGGAGTGCCGGATCGGTCAGCGCCGGAAACTGCTCGAGCACCTGGCGGGTCCAAGCCTCGGCAATTTCTGAAGAAAGCGCTGGAAGATTTTGGTCCTCACCCGGCTCCGGTCGATTAAGTAATGCCGAAATTTCTTCAGCCGTACGTGCTTTTCTGGATTCCCTGGAATATTCGAGAAAGGACAAAATCTGGCCCGCTTTCATGCTGGCCTCTTTGTTTGAGAAGATGCCGAAATCACTCCTCCGAGCGGGGTCTCCGAGGAGCCTTTTCACAGATTCAGCGTTTGCCGTTACTTTCCCGCCCGCATATAAGCCGGAAAGGGCGCCCTGAAATCTTTCCATACTTTCAGAGCCGTCCAATTTTTCAAGCTCTCCCAAAAGTTTCCCGTAAGCGTCATGCTCTGCCTGCGAGACCGCCCGCACTTCCGAGCGGAGGGCATTCGCCGAGGCCGCGCTCTG
>JAHFHI010000187.1 GCA_023246995.1 Candidatus Omnitrophota bacterium | reverse complement strand
GGCATCCGGGCGGTCCTGGCCGAAAGTTTCGAGCGTATCCACCGGAGCAACCTGATCGGGATGGGCATCCTGCCTCTTGAATTTGAGCCGGGACAGAACCGCGAAACCCTCGGGCTCACGGGCGAGGAAGTTTACACGATCGAAGGCATTGCAAAGGATCTTGCTCCGGGCAAAAAAATACCGGTGGCGGCCGAGGGGCCCTCCGGCCGGCGGCAGTTTCAGACAAGGGCCCGTATTGACACACCCGTGGAACTTGCCTATTATCAACACGGCGGTATTTTGCCCTACGTGCTGCGTCAGCTGGCGGGATAAAGAAAAAGCATTCATGGACTCTTCCTACGAAATAAAAATTTCACCGCATTTCTGGCTCCGGCGCCTTCATTCGCTTTCCGGAATTTTTCCGATCGGGGCTTTTTTAGTCGAGCACATGCTCTCCAACGCCCTGATCGTCAAGGGCCCGGAAGCCTACAATAACCAGATCGAATTCCTAAGCGGGCTTCCTTATGTGCTCTGGCTTGAAATATTTTTTATTTATCTGCCGATTTTGTATCACGCCTTCTACGGTTTCTACGTGGCCTTTACGGGCCGGAACAATCTGGCCTGGTACCCGTACCGGGCCAACTGGCTGTACTCGCTCCAGCGCTGGACCGGGCTTATCGCCTTTGTCTATATTTTCTATCATGCCTACCACACCCGCGGCGTTAACCTGCTCTACGGAACCGAAGTCGATTTCGCGCGCATGGCCCAGTTCATGAAAGACCCCAGAATTCTGGCCTTCTACATCACCGGGCTTGCCGCGGTGATGTTTCATTTCGCGAACGGAATCTGGGGGTTTCTGGTGAGCTGGGGCATCACGATCGGCCCGAGATCCCAGAAAGCGGCCGGGGCGGTCTGCGCGCTTGTGGGTTTGAGTCTTTTCGTGATCGGCGTGAACTCGCTTCTTCATCTGGCCCGGGCCTAAAAAATTTTCAGCCATGTCGAACTTTAAACCTCAAATGGTGGTGGTCGGAGGCGGTCTGGCCGGTCTGATGGCCGCCATCCGTCTGGCCGAAGGCGGGCATCAAGTCGACCTCCTGTCCATGGTTCCCTGCAAGCGCTCGCACTCGGTCTGCGCGCAGGGCGGCATCAATGCCTCGGTCAACACCAAGGGCGAGGGCGATTCTCCGCGGATTCATTTTGAAGAGACCCTTCTCGGCGGTGATTTTCTGGCCAACCAGACTATGGTGATGGAGATGTGCGAAAACGCGCCCAACTTCATTTACATGCTCGACCGCATGGGCGTGCAGTTCAACCGCACGGCCGAGGGCCTGATTGATTTCAGGCGTTTCGGCGGAACGCGCTTTCACAGGACGGCTTTTGCCGGGGCCACCACGGGCCAGCAGATTCTCTACGCCCTTGATGAACAGGTTCGCAGATGGGAAGTCGAAGGCCGGGTCCGCCGCTTTGAGGGCTGGGAGTTTTTGTCGGCCCTGATTGATGAGGGCGGTGTGGGCCGCGGGGTTGTGGCCATGGACCTTCATAATTTTGAGATCCGGGCTTTTCGCGCCGATGCCGTGATTTTTGCCACCGGCGGCCCGGGCATGATTTACGGCCGCTCGACCAATTCCATGATCTGCACGGGCTCGGCCGCGGGCGCGCTTTTCAGGCAGGGGGTTTGGTACGCCAACGGAGAGTTTATTCAGGTTCATCCCACGGCGATTGCGGGGGAGGACAAAAACCGGCTCATCTCGGAAGCCGTGCGCGGCGAGGGCGGCCGGCTCTGGACTTACAAAGACGGCAAGCGCTGGTATTTTCTCGAAGAATGGTATCCCAAGTACGGCAACCTGGTGCCGCGGGATATTGCCTCGCGCGCGATCTTCAAGGTCTGCCGCGAGCTCAAGCTCGGGGTGGAAGGCCAGGATGTGGTTTATCTGGATATCTCCCATGTGGATAAAAAATTGCTGCATGAAAGGCTTTCGGGCATTCTCGAGATTTACGAAAAATTCATGAACGAAGACCCGACCAAAGTGCCGATGCGGGTTTTTCCCTCGGTGCATTATTCCATGGGCGGCATCTATATTGACCAGAAGCACATGACCAACGTGCCGGGACTGCTCGCGGCCGGGGAATGTGATTACCAGTACCACGGGGCCAACCGCCTCGGCGCCAATTCGCTTCTATCCTGCATTCAGGGCGGGCAGGCCGCGGCCAAGAGAGCCCAGGAATATGTCCAGGGTCTGGAAAAGGGAGCCGAATCGCTGGGCGCGAAATTTTTCGAGGATCAGATCCGAAAAGAAGAGGCGGCCAATGACGAAATCCTGCGCCGTCACGGCAAGGAAAATCCCTATCAGCTTTGGGAGGAGATGGGGCGGATCATGACCGATAACGTCACGGTGGTGCGTTACAATAGCAAGCTTGAGGAGGCCGACCGGGTGCTTCAGGAGCTTACGCGGCGGCTGAAGGACGCGAGCATCACCGACGGTTCCAAATGGACCAATCAGGCGCTTGTCTTTACCCGCCAGCTTGAAAACATGCTCGAGCTCGCGCGCGTGATCACGCTCGGGGCGCTCCGGCGCGACGAAAGCCGGGGCGCGCATTATAAGCCGGATTTTCCCAACCGGGATGACGCCAACTGGCTTAAGACCACGGTCGCCAGGTATACTCCCAAAGGGCCTGAACTTTCCTATGAAGCCGTGGATACCTCGCTCATTCAGCCGCGCGAGCGCAAGTATTGAACCGGGGAGCTTCGAAGAAACGTGGGTGAGAAAAAAACCGTTCGTTTAAAAGTGAAGCGCCAGGAAGGGCCGAAGGCCAAACCTTATTGGGAAGCTTTCGACATTCCCTACCGGCCTTACATGAACGTCATCATCTGCTTAAAAGAAATCCAGAAAAATCCCCGCACCTTTGACGGTCGCAAGACTTCGCCCGTGGCGTGGGAATCAAGCTGTCTTGAAGAGGTCTGCGGGATTTGCACCATGGTGATCAACGGCAAGGCCCGGCAGGCCTGCTCCGCGCTTGTCGACCCGCTCGGCGAAGAAATCACGATTGAGCCGATGCGCAAGTTTCCCGTGGTCCGCGATCTCGTGGTGGACCGTGCGGTTCTTTTTGAGAATTTAAAGAAGGTGAGAGCCTGGGTTTCGATCGACGGCACGCACGCGATTGGGCCTGGCCCGAGAGTGAATCCCGAGCAGCAGCAGAAAGACTACGTGCTTTCCACCTGTTTTAGCTGCGGGTGCTGCCTGGATGTCTGCCCGCAGGTGGGGGAGGGAACCGGCTTTATGGGGGCCATGACCATCAGCCAGGTCCGGCTTTTCAATGACCACCCGCTCGGAAAAATGAACGCGGGCGAACGCCTCGAGGCGCTGATGGGCCCGGGCGGCATTGAAGACTGCGGCAACTCCCAGAACTGCGTTAAGGCCTGCCCCAAGAATATTCCCCTGGTGACCTCGATTGCCGAGGTCAATCGGCAGATCACGAAAAAAATCTTCGGATTTCTCGGCAAGTAGCGGGCCATGGCGCCTTTAGCCCAGAAGCACCCCTTTACGCCCCGGATCGGCCGGGGCGTTTATCTTGATCCCTCCGCGCAGATTATCGGGCAAGTCAGGATCGGCGATTTTTCAAGCGTTTGGCCGGGCTGCGTGCTCCGGGGCGACATCCATAAAATTACCGTCGGCCGTTACACTAATATTCCGGATCTCTCGCTTCTGCATGTCGAAACCGACCGGGGGTGTACGCTCGGAGACTACGTCACGGTCGGCCATCAGGTCTGTTTGCATGCCTGCACGGTCCGGGATTCGGCGCTTGTCGGGATCGGGTCGATCGTGCTCGACGGCGCCGTGATCGGGGAGGCCACGCTTCTCGGGGCCGGAAGCCTTGTCACGCACGGGCAGAAGCTCAAGGCCGGGTCTCTTTATTTCGGCCGGCCCGCGAAGTTCGTGCGCAAACTCACCCGGAAGGAAATCTCGGATCTTAAAAAATGGGCGCTTCGCTATGTCACTTACGCAAAAGATCACCTGCGGGGGCATTTTTCGAGGCTCCCGGCCGCGAGAAATCCCTGATTTTATAGGTGCGCCGCTTCGAGTTTTCAGTATAATAGC
>JAHFHI010000186.1 GCA_023246995.1 Candidatus Omnitrophota bacterium | reverse complement strand
AGATCACCGGGGTCCCGAGATATGACGAGTTTTTTTCATCCGCCGGGGAATCCGAGGAAAGGGCACGCCAAGAGGCGGTGCGGGAGCTCCGTCTTGACCCTGCCAAAAAGATCGCGGTCCTTGCCACAGACCCGTTCCACGAAGCCGGCCGCGCGGATTTTGTGGGTAATTACCTGACGCAAAACGAGCTGGCCCAACTTATCAAAACCACGATCGCCGCCGCCAAGCATTTCCCGGATCTTCAGCTTGTGCTTAAACTGCATCCCCGGGACCCTTTTGAAAGTTTCACCCGCGACCTTGTCCGGAGCCTGGATCCGGAAAAAAACATCACGGTGACGCGGCTTTACCCGACGCAAAAACTGGTGCGGGCCTGCGATCTTCTGATGACGGTCTGCTCCACCGTGGCCATTGAAGCGATTCTCTGCCAAAAACCCGTGATCACGATTAATCTCCGCGGGACGCGGGATCTTCAGCCCCATGCGGAACTCGGAGCGGCGCTTTCGGCGCGCGATGAAACGGGTCTCCGGGATTCGATGGACAAAGCCCTGCATGATCCGGGGGTTCGCCGGGAGCTTTCGCGTAAACGCCTCGAGGTGATCCCTCAATATGTGCATACGCCGGACAAAGACTCTTCGCGGCGCGTGGCGGATCTTCTGGAAACTCTCATGGAGTCTTCCGGGGAGCGTCTCGGGGTTCGCGTGGGGATAGGCGCGTCGTGAAAAAATTTCTATTCGCCGGATGCGGTTCTATCGGGAGGCGCCACATTCGAAACCTGAAATCGCTCGTGCCCTGCGAGATCCTCGCTTACCGGGTGCGTCAAGATCCCCTCGGGGAATTTGAAAAGGAATTCGCAGTGCAAACCTTTGAGGATCTGGACAGGGCCTTGGATCAAAAGCCGGATGCCGTCTTTGTGACCAACCCGACAAGCCTTCATATCGCGGTGGCCCTCAAGGCCGCGGGGCGGGGAATTCCGCTTTTTATTGAGAAGCCCCTTTCGGATACTCTGGACGGCGTCGATTCCTTTATCCGGGTCTGCGAGGAAAAGAAACTTCCCGTGCTTCTTGGCTACAAAATGCGTTTTCACCCTGCGATCCGGGCCATTAAAGGGCTGCTTGATTCCGGGCGGATCGGAAAGATTTTATCCCTCCGCGCCGAATACGGAGGTTATCTGCCGGACTGGCACCCCTGGGAAGATTACCGGCGGATGTATAGCGCGCAGAAGTCCCTCGGCGGCGGAGTGATTTTGGACGCGGCGATTCATGAGCTTGATTATATTTACTGGCTCGCGGGTCCGGTCCGGGAAGTGAAGGCTCTTTCAGGCAAAGTGAGCGATCTTGAGATCGAGACCGAAGATACGGTTGAAATCCTGCTCGGGTTTGAATCCGGCGCTATCGGAAGCGTGTACGCGAGCTACGCGCACCGCCCTGATTACCGGGCCTGCCGCATCACGGCAAGCGAGGGCTCGCTTGTCTGGGATACCCGTTTGAACCGGATTGAGGTTTACGCGGCGGATTCGAAATCCTGGGAGCATTTGTCGCTTCCCGTATCCTGGGATGCCAATGAAATGTTTGTGGAGGAGCTCCGCCATTTTCTGGATTGCCTTGAGGGACGTCAGGCTCCCTGCCACAGCCTAAGCGATGCCCGGCATGTGCTCGCCCTGGCGCTCAAGGCCAAAGCCGCGGGGATAGCCCCCGCAAAGGAGGGACGCTTTGAGCACGCTTGAGCCGTTTAATTTAAAGGGGAAAGTTGCGGTGATCACCGGCGGGGCCGGCCTTCTCGGGCCCGAGTTTGCCGAAGCGCTCGCGGGCGCGGGGGCCAGGGTGATGTTAGTCGACCTTCACGAGGAAAAGGGCCGCAAGACCGCGGCTCGGGTCGCGCGAACGACAGCGGGCTCGGTTTGTTTTCACAAAGCGGATGTCTCCGACCCTGCTGCCGTCGACAGCCTCTTCAAGGTTGTGGCGAAGACCTTTAAGCGTGTTGATATTCTGGTCAATGCCGTGATCGGCGTCGGTAAAAATCATTTCGGGCCTCTTGAGGACTACACCTGGGAAGATTGGAATCATGTCATGCGCGTGAGCGTCGGCAGCACTTTTCTCTGCTCAAAAGCCGCAGCGGCCCTGATGAAAAAGAAAAAAAGCGGCGTCATCATCAATATGGGGTCTATTTACGGAGTGGTCGGGGCCGATCCGCGCATCTACGGCAAGTCGGGGATTAATTCTCCTGCGGTCTATGCGGCAAGCAAGGGCGCGATTTTAAACCTGACGCGTTATCTGGCGGTTTACTTGGCGCCCTACGGCATCCGTGTCAACGCTCTGTCGCCCGGAGGGGTCTGGAATCATCAGGACCCCGGTTTTGTAAAGCGCTATTCGGCGCGCAACCCGATGAACCGGATGCTTCTTAAAGAAGAGCTCCGGGGATCGCTTCTTTTTCTCGCCTCCCAGGCGTCCTCGTACGTGAACGGTCACAACCTCATGGTCGACGGCGGCTGGACGGCCTGGTAATTATATGTCGCGGCGCAAAGCCATCCTGAAGGACGCGGGAATTTATACCCTCGGAACCTATGCCTCGCAGCTTTTCGACATGGTCAACGGGGTTTTGATCCGCCGCTATCTGGGGCCGGCCCAAATGGGGCTCTGGTCTTTTCTGCAGGTCATTCTTAGCTATCTGAAGCACGCGAGCCTCGGCGTCAGCGCGGCGACTTCCCGGGATGTTCCGTATTATCTCGGGAAAGGGGATCTTGAAAAGGCGCGGGAAACCCAGAGCCTGGTTTTTACGTTTACGCTGCTTAATTCCGTGATGACGGCTCTCGGCCTTTTAGCGTTTGTTTTTCTGACAAGGGGGCGCTACCCGACGCTTCTCTTTCACGGCTTTCTGTCGCTTTGCGTGATTTTGGTGCTTCAGCGCGTCCATAATTTTCTCGTCACGCTCCTGCGCGCTTATAAGGAATTCGCCCTCGCCGCTTTTCTAAACGTGTCCTTGAGCGCCGCCGCTCTGGGACTTACAGTGCTTTTAACGCGCCCGTGGGGCCTTTACGGTTTTTTCGCCGCCAACATTCTGAATTATTTTTTTAGTATCGGGCTTGTTTTTTTGACGACCCGACATCCGATTCGCTGGCTCTGGGACTGGGTGAGAATCCAGCCGATTATGAGGTTCGGTTTTGCGATGCTCGCCTACGACGTACTAAGAAGTTTTCTGGTCTCGATCGACCGGCTCATGATTACCAAGTTTCTCGGTTTCGAGGCCCTTGGCCTTTACAGCGTGGCCACGATGGCTTCCACCTACGCGGCAAGCTTTCCGACCATGCTGGCGGTGATTTTATTTCCCCATATTCAGGAGGCCTACGGCAAGCGTGACCAGGCCTCGGATGTGGGGATTTTTCTTTTGCAGCCCACGCTTGCCTTAAGCGCGCTGATGCCTTTTTTAATCGGTGCTATCTGGATTTTTTCAGACGCGTTTGTCGCGCACTTCCTCCCGCGCTACGAGGCGGGGATCCCGGCTTTGAAGTTTTTGATTTTGGGGGTCTACTTTTTTGCGCATACCCATAATTATACGGCCTCCCTGATCGCGCTTCGCAAACACTGGACGCTGATTCCGCTTACGATTTTTTCCGCCGGGTTTGTCGCTTTGCTGACGTGGAGTTTTATCCGCATGGGCTGGGGGCTTGAGGGGGTTGCCCTGGCCAATCTGCTGCTCTGGGTTTTTAACTACGCTGTTCTTTGCGCCATCACGTTTCGAAGCGGGTTTTCTCTCCGCCGGATTGTTCGGATGCACGCGCAGCTTCTAGGTATTTTTCTTTATTTTACGGTTTTGTTACTGATCTATGAGCGCGTGGTGGAAGTCCGCAACTTTACGACATCGTTTTTAGCCTGTGCCTGCTATTTTTTAACCCTTTCGCCCCTTCTTTATCTCTTTGAGAAGCAGTCCCGGGGAATTTCCCTAGGGTTTCAGTGGCTGGGTCGTAAAGTTAAATTCAACCCCTTGGCGCACAAGAACTTACAGATTGACAGAAAGGATTGATCGTTTTTATAATCCCCTTATGAGAGTTCTCGTCGTGGCTCCGCCTTACAGACTTTCGCTGACTAATTTTCCGCTCGGTCTCGCCTACAT
>JAHFHI010000185.1:2602-4108 GCA_023246995.1 Candidatus Omnitrophota bacterium | reverse complement strand
AACCCCTCTTTTTACCGAAATGGTAGCCAAGGGCCGCATCAAGGACCAGATCGTGTTCTTTGAAGATCTTTCCCGCCGGGGAGACGCCGTGGATTTTGTCATCAACTGCACGGACGCTTTCACGGATGAGGAGCTTATTCGCACCAAGGCGGAGATCGAAAAAGAGGTTTTTCAGGATTTCATCGGCAAGCACCCCTGGTACGCGCTCCAGCAGTTTGTGAACCAGAAGACCTATTGGGGGAAAATCAAAACCATCCTGATTACGCTCAAGATGAAAGGGCTCCCGGAGACCCTGGCCTTTCTCGTCACAAAACTGAAAGCCAAGCTCAAACTCATTCCCGACCCTTATGTGCGGCGATGGGCCGTCGTGGACAAGCCCAACTACACGTCTTCGATGACCATGATCGAAGGCCGCATGCCAACCTTTTAATTTTCTTCGGCGGGTTCTTAAAATCATGCGAGTCGGCATTGACATCCAGGCGGCCCGCGGCAAGACCACGGGGCTCGGGGTTTACACGGCCGGGCTTTTCGGCGCCTTAAAAGAAATTCTTCCTCCGGATATCAAGCTCACCGGCTACGAGCGAGAAGATGATAAAAGTTTGAATACCCCGGCCCGGCTTGCCTGGGAAAACTGGGGCCTTCCGCTCCGCGCCCGTAAGGATAAGCTTGATTTGCTGCATATCCCCGCTTTCGCGCCGCCTGTTTTTAAGTTTACCCGTTTTGTGGTGACGGTTCATGACCTGATCGGGATTGCGTTCCCGAACCAGATGAACTGGCCGAGCCGTCTTTATTGGCAGCGTTGGCTCCCCATGGCCGTGCGCGGGGCCGATCGCGTCATCGCCGACTCCGAGTGGACGAAAAAAGATATCGTGAAATACCTGGGGCTCGCGCCCGAAAAAGTGCGGGTGATCTATGCCTCGGGCCACGAAGGCTTTTCTCCGGTCCGGGACCCGGAGCTTTTAGAAGCCCTCAAGCAACGAATCGGAATTCGCGAGCGCTATTTTATTTTTGTCGGGACGATTGAGCCCCGCAAAAACCTTGGGCGCGTGATCGAGGCTCTCCGGATATTCCTGGCGCGCCGGCGCGCCCTCCGCCATCAGCTGGTCATTGTCGGCTCCAAAGAGTTCGCGCGGGGCGAGGCCTTTCAAAAAATCGTTGACTTGCCGGGGCTTAAAAGCGACGATGTGCTCTTCACGGGCTACCTTGAATTTGAGGAGCTCAAAGCGCTTTATACGGGCGCTCGATCGCTTGTATTTCCTTCGCTTTATGAGGGGTTTGGGATTCCGCTTCTCGAGGCCATGGCCTGTGAGATTCCTGTTTTAAGCGCCCGTGCCACGTCTCTTCCGGAAGTCGGGGGAGATGCGGCCTATTATGTGGACCCGCTCGATACGGAGGCGATCGCGCGGGGAATGGAAGCCTTGAGTGAGGACGAAACCCTGCGCGTGGATTTGATCGGTAAGGGAAAAAGTCAGATTCAAAAGTTTTCCTGGCGCCGGACCGCGCGTG
>JAHFHI010000185.1:0-2592 GCA_023246995.1 Candidatus Omnitrophota bacterium | reverse complement strand
AAACCCTGGAAGTCTACGGATCCCTTTTTTAAATGCAGACCACCGCCCGGACATTCCGGGATATTCAGCAAGAGTACGATCAGCTTTTTACGCGTGAACCGATCCGGGATGAGGCGCGGGGCTACCGTTCCCACGCTTGGGTACTCTTAAAAGAGCTTCCTTCGCGTCCGCAGGCCCGGGTTCTGGATGTCGCCTGCGGGGGCGGTTATTTTTTTAAGGAACTTCTGGGACTTGCCGAAGGACGCCTGGCGCGGCCGGTCGGTATTGATCTTTCCGGCCGCGCCCTTCAGATCGCATCAAAAGAATGTCCCACCGCGCTGTATCTTTTGTCGGCGGGGGAATCGCTGCCGTTTAAGGAAAAAACCTTCGACGCGGTCACATGCCTCGGAAGTCTGGAGCATTTTTTGGATATTCCCTCGGCGGTAGCCGAAATGAAGCGGGTCCTTCGCCCCGGCGGTATTTTTTTTATTCTTGTCCCCAATCTCTTCTGGTACAAAGACATTTTGTCGGTTCTCTGGAGCGGGGACAAGCTGACGCGCAATCAAACCCACGAGCGCTTTGCCTGCCTCGGAGAATGGAAGCGAACCCTTCAGGAGTGCGGTTTGACGGTCCGCAGAACATACAAATATAACGGGATCGCCCGCAAAGCCTGGAAGCAGAGGCTCAAAGATTTTTTGATTCCGGTGCGGTTCTCGTATCATTTCCTTTTTATTTGCACGGCTTAGCGCGATGGTCGAGCCGCTTGGGGAATTGGGAAAAATCTGCCAAAAGCCGCGCTACAAGGAAGCCGGCAACTGGATGGTTCGCACCTTCCTGCGTGACGCGGCGCTCCCGATTACCTGGCTTTTGCTTCATACGGGCGTCACGGCCAACCAGGTGACGACGGCATCTCTTCTGATCGGGCTTTTAGGTATTTTTTTTCTGGCTCTTCCCGGGGCGTTTTTTTTCCTCGCGGGGGCGCTCCTTCTTCAGCTTTGGTATCTGCTCGACCATGTGGACGGACAGATCGCGCGTTATCGAAAGACCGCCTGCCTTTCGGGCCGGTTCTTTGATTTCCTCACCCACCACGTGATTCATAGCGCGCTTTTCTTTGCTTTGGGCGCTTACGCGGCAAATCGCACGGGACAGGCTTTTTTTTATCTATTCGGATTTGCCGCTTCGCTCGGGATCATGACTTTTAATCTCGTGCACGACACCAAGTACAAGACATTCTTTGAGAAGCTTCTTGCGGAAACGTCCTGGAAGCGGCGAGAGGGAATGCCGGTCTCTGAGAAGCCCTCAAACTCGGTCTCCTCGAAACCCGAAGGCAATCGCCGGGTCCGGAGAGTTTTCTCGTGGATTCATAAGTTTTGTGAGATTCACGTGGCCATGAACCTGCTTACCGCGTGCGCGTTTTTAACCCTGATTCCGTCCGTTTCATTTATGGATTTCCGCTTTCTTTTCTTCGGGTTGTACTTTTTAGCGGGCCCCTTTCTTGCGATTGTTAAAAGTCACTATTTGATCGGAGGCCGGCGCATTGATGAAGAATTTAACAGCCTCTTCTATAACGAGCCGTCCTCCTGACGGCCTTCCCCGGTCCTTCGGGCTTTTTTTTGCCGACGCCGTTCTGGGTGCGGCATTTTTCCTCACCTGCTTTCTGGTCCTCACAAACGCTGTTCCGCTTATCCAGTGGGGGATGATCGCGGAACTCAAATCAAAGATGCGCTACGCGCGCACGGGGCAGATCAGCGTACTTATTTTTACGGTCCTGCTCTGGGCCGTTAGTCGGCGGCGCGCCCTTTACGAAAAATTGTGGTGGCCCCGGTTTCTTCGGGGGCTTGAGGCGACCCCCGTGTCGGGAATGCTTTTAGGGCTCTGGGTTTCTTATGCGGGAACTTTTGCCTATGCCGGGGTCCTGCGGCACCTGGCGCTTGAGACCCGGGCTTTTGATCTCGGGATCTTTACCCAGGCGCTCTGGACGACGCTGCAAGGGGACCCTCTTTATTCTTCCCTTAAAGGGGGGATTTGTCTTCTGGGGGATCACTTCAGCCCTATTTTGTTTTTGGTGGCGCCGTTTTACTCCCTGTGGCCGGATCCCCGGATGGTCCTGATTCTTCAAGCCGCCGTGATGGGCTCTTCCATTCTTCTGATCGGAAGGTTTACCGCGCGCCGCTCACGGGACACCGTCATCGGGCTTGTCTTCGGCCTTCTTTATTTTTTCTACCGTCCGGGCCGCAACGTTCTGCTCGAAGACTTTCATCCGGAAGTGCTGGTCGAGCCGCTTTTATTTCTCATTTCGTTTTTTCTTCTGGAGCGTAAAAAGTCCGCATTTCTTTTGACGGCGGCAGGAATCCTGATGGCAAAAGAAAACATGCCGGGGGTCGTCTTCGGCCTCGGCCTTTATGCGATCCTGATCAACCGATGGGTTAAGACGGGCCTCGCCGTTATTTTGTTTTCGATGGCGCTTTTTGCGGTTGAAATCAGCCTCATCATCCCGTTTTTTTCAAAAGCCCCCTATTTTTATGCGGCATCGTATCACGAGCCCTGGGGTTATTTTCTTAGCCGGTGGTTCTCCCTTGAGACGTGGGAGTACGCCCTGAAACTTTTTTATCC
>JAHFHI010000184.1 GCA_023246995.1 Candidatus Omnitrophota bacterium | reverse complement strand
CGAAGCCGTGCGGCTGCTCAAGCAGGACCCCGTGATTCAGCTTTGCAGCACTTCGGAAGTTTACGGCCAGGTCGATCCCCGCAACGTGCCTATCCGGGAAGAGTGCCCGATTCAGCCCTCAAGCCCTTACGCGGTCTCCAAAGTGGCGCAGGATCTTCTTGGGTTTTCTTATTTCCGCAGTTACGGCATGAAGATCATCCGCACCCGGATGTTCGCCTACATCAACCCGCGGCGCGCGGATCTTTTTGCCACGGCCTTTGCCCGCCAGGTGGCGCGGATCGAGGCGGGCCTGCAGAAGGAACTGCTCCACGGAAATCTCGATTCGGTACGCACCATGATCGACGTGCGCGATGCCATGGAAGCCTATTGGGTCGCGGCCCTGCGCTGTGCGCCCGGCGAAGCCTACAATATCGGGGGCGAGACCACGATCTCGGTCGGAGAGTTTCTGGAGCTTCTAAAAAAGAACGCAAAAACCGCCATTCCCGCGCGGCAGGACCCCAATCTTTTGAGGCCTTCGGATGTGACGCTCCAGATTCCCTGCGTTGATAAATTTTTTAAAGCTACCGGATGGAAGCCCCGTTACGGTTTTGAGGACAGCGTGCGCAGCCTTTTGGAATACTGCCGCGAGCAGGCGCGGCTTGAAGCCCTGCAGGCGGGAGAAAAGACGTCATGAAGGCCAAACTTCTTGTCTGCGGCGCTTCGGGCTTTATCGGCCGGAATCTTTTCGAATATTTCAGCGCCCTCCCGGAGTATGAAGTTTATGGCACATCGTTTAAAAACGGAATTCCCGGCGCTCCCCCTATCGTAAAAGCCGATCTCACGGACCCGGCCGATGTGGACGGGGTGATCCGGGGCATGGATATCGTGATTCAGGCCGCGGCCGTCACCTCCGGGGCCGGGGACATCGTGACCCGGCCCTATCTCCATGTGACCGACAACGCGGTCATGAACGCCCATATTTTTCGCGCCTGCCATGAGCACAAGGTCAAGCGCGTGATTTATTTTAGCTGCACGAGCATGTATGAAGAAAGCCCGGTCCCGGCGCGGGAGGAGGATTTTAACGGCCGGATTCATGAGAAGTATTTCGGGGTAGGATGGACCAAGGTTTATAACGAAAAAATGTGCGAGTTTTACGCACGCCTCGGCCCGGGCAAATACACGGCAGTCCGGCATTCGAATATCTACGGCCCGCATGATAAATTCGATCTCGATCGCTCGCATGTTTTCGGCGCCACGGTGACAAAGGTTTTAAGCGCGCCGGAAAACGGGAAAATTACGGTCTGGGGAGACGGGTCCGATGAGCGCGATCTTCTTTATATAAATGATCTCGTGGAATTTATCGCGCTCGCTCTGAAACGCCAGGAAAAGCCTTTTGAGCTTGTGAATGCGGGTTCCGGACGGTCGGTTTCCGTGCGTGAGCTGATCGCGAAGATCATCGAAAAGTCCGGCCGGACGCTCGGTGTGGAATATGATCTTTCGAAACCCGCCATCGGTTTTAAACTCAAACTCAATATCGAACGCGCGGAAAAGATATTCGGATGGCGGCCCGCGACGAGCCTGGAAGAAGGGATCGAAAAAACGATTGCCTGGCACCGAGCTCATTATGCCCTAAAGGCCGGGGCGTGAAGGATGGAAGCCATCGTGCTGGCCGGGGGGATGGGAACCAGGCTCGGGAATCTCGCCGGGGAACTTCCCAAACCAATGGCGCCCGTCGAAGGACGGCCTTTCCTGGAGTATCTGCTTGATTACTGGATCGGCCAGGGGATCCGCCGTTTTGTCCTTTCGGTGGGCTGGCGTTATGAGGCGGTCGAAAAACATTTCGGCCGGAGCTACGGCGGCGTTAGGATGGACTATTCCGTGGAACAGGAACTTTTAGGAACCGGAGGCGGGCTTCTTCAGGCGCATAAGCAAGTTCGAAAAAACGATTCATTTCTGGTTTTAAACGGCGATACCTTCTTTGAAGTTCCGTTTCGCGAGTTTATGATTTTTCATGAAGCCCGAGAGGCCGAGATGACGCTCGCGCTTGCGCGGATGGAAAAACCGGATCGCTATGAGACCGTGGCCATGGACGGAACAAACCGGATTCTGGATTTTAAGACACGCTCCGGCGCGGGGGGCGGAGCCTGGATCAACGGCGGGGTTTATCTCATGAGCGCCCGGTGTCTTGCGGGGGGGCATGGGGCCCCCGGGGGAAAGCTTTCCCTGGAGAACCAGATTTTGCCGGGGCTTCTGGCGGCGGAAAGAAAGATCTATGGTTTTCCGGCCGCAGGACGATTCCTGGATATCGGGGTCCCGGAATCGTATCAGGCGGCCCGGGACGTGCTTTGCGCGAAAAAAGGAGCGCTTTAGAAATGGAACGCATTTTGGTGACCGGCGGCGCGGGTTATATCGGATCGGTGCTTGTGCCCGAGCTTTTAAGCGCGGGTTTCGAGGTCACGGTGGTGGATAATTTCATGTATCGCCAAAACAGCCTGGCGCAGGTCTGCGCTCACCCGAATTTTCATCCGGTCCGAGGCGATGTGCGCGACGAAAAACTCATGGCCGGGCTTTTGAAAAATGCGGACGTCATCATTCCGCTCGCGGCCTTAGTCGGTGCGCCGCTTTGCGACCGCGACCCGGTGGCCGCCACCTCCACGAATAAGGACGCGATCCTGATGATGCTTCGGCATTTGTCCCGGGAGCAGCGGGTTTTGATGCCCGTGACCAACAGCGGCTACGGGATCGGAGAAAAAACCGCGCACTGCACCGAAAAGACGCCGCTCCGGCCGGTTTCTCTTTATGGGCAGGACAAGGTGGCCGCGGAAGCGGCGGTGCTTGAAAGGGGGAGCGCGATAAGCTTCAGGCTGGCCACGGTTTTCGGAATGTCGCCGCGCATGCGTATCGATCTTCTCGTCAATGATTTTGTCTGCCGGGCGGTTTACGACCGCTTCATCGTGCTTTTTGAAGCGCACTTCCGGCGTAACTTTATTCATATCCGCGACGTAGCCCGGGTATTCCTTCACGGTCTGAAAAATTTCCAGACCATGAAGAATGAAGCCTATAATGTCGGCCTTTCCGACGCCAACCTTTCCAAGCTCGATCTTTGCCGCAAGATCCAGGAGCGCCTTGCCGATTTTGTGATCATGGAGGCGCCGGTCGGCCGCGACCCGGACAAACGCGACTACATCGTTTCCAACGAAAAAATCGAAAAAACGGGATTCAAGCCCGCATTTTCTCTCGATCAGGGCATCGGCGAGCTGATCAAAGGATACGCCATGATCAAAAATACCCTCTATACCAACCTTTAACGCGGGCCTTTGCCTTCTTTAAATAGCCTGTCATAATACCCCGCGATGAATAAAAGCGACTATCTCGTAATCGGCGGCGGTATTGTCGGCCTTGCCTGCGCCCATGAGCTTCACAAGCGCCACCCCCGGGCGAGCATCACGGTTCTTGAAAAAGAGCCGGCCTGCGGCCTTCACGCGAGCGGCCGCAACAGCGGAGTGCTTCATTCCGGCATTTATTATAAACCGGGGTCGCTTAAGGCCCGTTTTTGCGCCGAGGGCGCGAAGCGGATGCGCGAGTTCGCAAAAACCCGCGGGGTAAGGCTCCTTGAAAAAGGAAAATTGATCGTGGCCACACGGGCCGGGGAGATCCCGGAGCTTGATCGGCTCTTTGGAAATGCCGCTCAAAACGGCGTGCGGGCCGAGCGGCTTGAAACCAAAACCGTAAAGGAAAAAGAGCCGTATGCCATGGCGGAGTTTGGCGGTTTGTTTGTCGAGGATACGGCCGTGATCGATAGTAAAGCGGTGATGAGCTCTTTAAGCGGGGAATTGGACCAGGCCGGGATTGAAATCCGCACCGGAGCCCGGTTTGCGAGCGCGGACCCTTCCCGCCGGATCGTCAAAACCGAGGCGTCCGGAGAATTTGCCTACGGTTCCCTGATTAACTGCGCGGGGGCTTGGGCTGACCGCGTGGCCGCCTGTTGGGGGGTGGGCGCGCATTATGCCCTTGTGCCCTTTAAGGGCCTCTATTATAAGCTAGCGCCCGCGAAGGCCGAATGGGTGCGCTCCAATATTTACCCGGTGCCGGACCCCGAATTTCCTTTTTTGGGGATTCATTTTACCCGGCT
>JAHFHI010000183.1 GCA_023246995.1 Candidatus Omnitrophota bacterium | reverse complement strand
CGCCTGCGCCCAGCTCTGCGGTTTGGGGCATTACCGTATGCGGGGCTTTTTCTTTATCGAAACCCCTGAAGAATTCGCCGCCTGGACGGCCAAAATGATGAAACCCAAAACCGTATGAGCTCCCACGCGCACGACCACGATTCTTCTCACTCTCATAAACTGCCTTTTTGGAGAAAGTACATTTTCTCCCTTGATCACAAAGTGATCGGAGTCCAGTACACCGTCACTTCCCTTGTTTTTCTGCTGCTTGGGTTCAGTCTCATGATGATGATGCGCTGGCAGCTTGCCTACCCCGGAAAACCCATGCCTTTGATCGGCAACCTTTTCGGCGACGCGTTGATGGTGGGCGGCATCATGCTGCCGGAATTTTATAATCAGCTTGGGGCCATGCACGGCACCATCATGATCTTTCTCGGGGTGGTTCCCCTGGCCGTAGGCGGTTTCGGCAATTACGTGCTCCCGCTTCAAATCGGCGCGCCGGATATGGCATTCCCGAAACTGAATATGATGAGCTACTGGTCCTATTTCGTGGGCGGCGTGGTGATGCTCTCGAGCTTTTTTGTCTCCGGGGGCTCGGCCCAATCAGGCTGGACCTCTTACCCTCCGCTCTCCGACATTGCCACTTCCGGCCAGACCGTTTGGCTGTTCGGCATGGTCTTTTTAATCACTTCCTCCCTTCTTGGTTCGGTCAACTTCATCGTCACCACCATTCAGCTCCGTGCCGACGGGCTTAGCTTCTGGCGCCTGCCCTTTTTCGTATGGGCCCAGTTTGTGACCTCTTTTCTTCTGCTTCTGGCTTTTCCGCCGCTTGAAGCCGCGGCCGTGCTTCAGCTGATGGACCGTGTCGCGGGCACAAGTTTTTTCCTGCCGAGCGGGCTTGTCGTGGGCGGCAAAATTCTGGAAGCAAGCGGTGGCGGAAACCCGGTTCTCTGGCAGCATCTTTTCTGGTTCCTCGCCCATCCCGAAGTTTATGTGCTGATTCTTCCGGCCATGGGGATTGTGGCCGAAGTCCTGGCCTGCAACACGCGCAAACCCCTATACGGCTATAAGGCTATGGTCTACTCCTCGATTTTTCTCGGTTTCATGTCCTTTATCGTTTGGGCGCATCATATGTACCTGGTGGGCATGAGCACCACCATGAGCGGGTTCTTTCAGATCACGACCATGATCATCTCCATTCCTTCGGTGGTGATCCTGACGGCGCTTCTCTTAAGCCTCTGGGGTGCCTCGATCCGTTTTAACACCCCAAACCTTTTCGCCATGGCGTTTCTTCCCATGTTCGGTATCGGCGGCCTCACCGGACTGCCGCTCGGCCTCGCGGCTTCGGATATCCATCTCCATGACACTTATTACGTTATCGGGCACTTTCATTACGTGGTGGCGCCCGGGACCATCTTCGCGCTCTTTGCCGGGATCTATCACTGGTTCCCGAAGGTCACGGGGCGAAAGATGTCGGAAATCCTGGGGAAAATTCATTTCTTTTTCTCGTTTATCTTCATTAATGGCGTCTTTATGCCCATGTTTATCCAGGGCCTCGCGGGTGTTTCGCGCCGGCTCTACGACCCGACCCAATACGCGCACGCGCTTCCCACACAGCCGCTCAATATTGTCATGTCGGTTTCGGCGTGGCTTCTCGGGCTTGCCCAGATTCCTTTTATTTTCAATTTTTTCGGGAGTCTTTTCTTCGGCAAAAAAACGGGCGATAATCCGTGGAAAGCCACGACCCTGGAGTGGGCCACGCCCACCCCGCCTCCGCATGGGAACTTCGCCACGCCTCCGGTGGTTTACCGCGGCCCTTATGAATACAGTGTTCCCGGCCAAAAGAATGATTTTTGGCCCCAGCATATGAGCGGAGACAACTAGTCATGTCCGCCGAAATCCGTTACATTTCAAAACCTCATCCGGTTTCAGGGCTGACCAATTCCAAGCTCGGCATCTGGTGTTTCCTCGCCTCCGAAGTCATGCTCTTCGGCGGCCTTTTTTCAGCCTACATCCTGCTGCGCACAAGCGCTGTAGAATGGCCGCAGGGCGCCTCACGCCTAAACGTCCCGCTTGCTACTTTGAACACGCTGATTCTGATTATTTCAAGCGTCACCATGGTCATGTCGTGGGCCTCGCTCGCCATGAAAGAATTCGGGAAATACAGAAAATATATGGGAGCCACGGTTCTCCTTGGGTTTCTCTTTCTGGTCGTGAAAAGTTTCGAGTACGGCCACAAATTCAGCCATCATCACTTTCCGAGCACCGATATGTTCTACGCCCTTTACTTCACGCTGACCGGCCTGCACGGACTGCATGTGATTGGCGGCATTATCGTGAACCTTTACTTTCTCTTTCCGGGGAGCGCTCTTTGGCACAAAGACCCCGAACAGTTCACGGGCCGGATCGAAGCTGCCGGTCTTTACTGGCACTTCGTGGACCTGGTCTGGATTTTTCTTTTTCCGGTTCTTTACCTGCTCTAAACCACAAGGAAAAACTTTTATGGCCCACGCATCAAGCGAAGACATCAGGAAGCACGTAAAGGTTTATTTTGCCGTCTTTGCGGCGCTGGCCTTTCTTACGGTCCTCACCGTTGCCGTGTCTTACCTCCACCTTCCTTTGCCCAAGGCAATTTTAGTAGCCCTGGTTGTCGCCTCCATTAAAGGCGCGCTTGTGGCCACTTTTTTCATGCATCTTTCGTCCGAGAAAAAAATTATCTACGCGATTCTTCTTTTGACCGTATTTTTCTTTGCCGTTCTTTTGCTGATCCCCGTCCTAAGCTAAGGGGGCATTTGTGTCTTTAAAACACTTTCATATTTTCTTTGTCACTTTATCTTTTCTGCTGTCTTTCAGCCTCTGCCTTTGGGCCATGGCCCAATTTTTGTCCTCCAAAAATACCGGGATGCTTGCCTTGAGCCTGCTTGCCGCCGCTTCGGCGCTCTGCTTGGCACTTTATCTTCCGGGTTTTCTCCGGAAAATGAAAAAAGCGGGCCTGGCGTGAAGGCTCTTTGCCTCGGCCTGGCCCTTTTCCTGCTCTGGGCAAGCCGTGCCGAGGCTTGTTCGGTCTGCTTTGGCGACCCGGCGTCCTCCCAGTCCAAAGGGGTCGCGGCCGGGGTGCTTTTTCTCATGGCTGTCATCGCGGGCGTACTGGCCGCGATCGGCGGCGTTGCCCTCCGTTGGAGCGCGCGGGCCAAAAAACTCTCGCAACTCACGTCCGAGTAACCGGCTCTGGGTTGCGCGCCTTGGGCAATTTCTGAAATCGGAATGAATCTCCTTTTTCTCTGCCTCGCTAATTCCGCCCGGAGCCAAATGGCCGAAGGGTTGGCCCGAAAAATCCTGGGCCCAAAGGCTCACGTGCAAAGCGCAGGCTCCTCTCCCTCGAGCGTTAACCGTTTTGCCATCCGGGTGATGTCGGAAATCGGGATTGATATTTCAACCCACCGCTCAAAATCCGTGCATGACATCGATCTCGCGGAAATTGACCTGGTCATCACCCTTTGCGCCGAGGAAGTCTGCCCAAGGGTCCCTGCGCGCGTCAAAAAACTCCACTGGCCGATTGCCGATCCCGTTCGCGGGTTTAGCGAAGAGAGCATTCTGGCGGGTTTCAGAGCGGCCCGGGATGAAATCCAGGGGCTTATTGAAAAATGGGCTTTGGCGAATCATTGCTTGAACTAAATTTTTAAACTTGAGTTTGGCACTTTCCCCCTCATCCTGACCTTCTCCCCCATGGGGGAGAAGGATATTCTCAAAAAAGTGCCAAACTCAAGTTTTTAAATCTTACGTCGGGGAAACGGCGGCACTTCCGTGGGGTGCCCCTTCAAGGGGTTATCGGAAAAACCGGAGATAGCGGCGCGTTAGGGCCACGAGAAAAAGCGGCAGCGTAAAAAGCCCGCCAAAAGCCTCGAGCACGGCGACAAGACGGCTCATCCAGCCAAGGGGCACATAATCCCCGTAGCCGACCGTGGCAAACGTAACGCCGCTCATATAGAGCGCCTCGTCAAAGCTCACGGGCCGAATGGTTTGATGAACCCGCACAGGGCCGCAGAGCATATAAAGGCCGGCGCTTAAAAAAACGATCACAACGGCCGTCACCATGAGACGAAACGGCCTTTCGCCGTATCCCCAGGCAAGCCGGCTTAGCTGC
>JAHFHI010000005.1 GCA_023246995.1 Candidatus Omnitrophota bacterium | reverse complement strand
ATTTTCCTGATCCGGATGCCGGGTATTTTGAAAGCCCGCCCTTTACGTGCTAATTTTGAAGTCAAGAGAGAGGGGGCGCGCGCAAATCCATGTTTGGGCCTTTTGCCGAAATCAAGCAGGAGATCTTGGAAATTCCGGAAGTCGGGGGAAATCCCAGGCGGGTCTGGTCCTGGCATAACCTCAAAGATTTTTTAGGCTGGACGGGCCGTGCCTTCCGCTGGGTATTCGAAGAAAAACACATCCTGCTCTTCGCCTTTTTTCAGATTGTGGCGATTGCCGCCGGGTATTATCTTTGGGTTCAGATGCTCGGCTGGATTCCCAAGGAAGTCTGGGAAAGCGACGAAAAACTCCAGAATATTAAACTCAATCTCGCGGTTTTCGGCTGGAGCTTTCTTTGCGTGGGCCTGGTTTCCGGGCCTGTGGCGGTTTTCACGGGGTGCATGGGGGCATCCCATTTTTTGAAACGGGCCGGACTGCCTTCCGGCATGATGAGCTGCCTTCGGATGGTGCTCCCAAGGGCCTGGCCGCTTTGGATTTTTTGCTGGATGGATTGCTGGTTCACCGTGCTGCAAATCCTGGAAAGGCTTCCGAAAAGAGGCCGTGACGGAGCCGAGGATCGATTCATTAAGGAACTCCTCTATTACTCCTGGAAACTCGGCACCGTGGGGATGCTGCCCTCCCTGCTCAACGGAAAAAACCTTTTTCTCGCGGCCAAGGAATCGGTCCTTTTGATCCGCGACAAACCCTATGAAGTCATGCTGCTGCGGGGCGGGTACTCGCTTTTCTGCTGGATCGTGGGCGTGCTGGCCTACGCCGGGACCGCGGCTTTCTTTTTTACGCATCATCATTTGATCGAAACCGGCAACTGGGTTTATTGGGTTTACGTGTGGGCGGGGATTCCTATTTTGATCGCAACCGCGGTGATCCAGATTTTTTTGAGGCCGATTTTTGTGCTGGGAAGCTGCGAGGTTTATTCCGATTACATCGTGACCGAGCAGATGAACCCCAAACTTCGCACGCCGCCCCCGGTGATTTTCAGTCTGATGATGAGCTTCGGGTTTCTTCTCATGCTCGCAGGCACGGTCTATTTATACCGCGAGCCGCTCGGCTTGACGGCCATCCTGGAGGTCCGGGGTTTTAAATCCGCGCAAAAGTATCAAGCCTCGGACTCTTCCCAAACCCTTCGAGAGGATGAAGCGGTTTTTGGATCGACGCGCGATGAAACCGCGCCGGAAGGCCAAGGGAGCTCGGTCCCCCAAGCCCCAGCCGCGCTTCTGGCCGGCGCAGCGCGGAGCGCGCCGGGGTGTAAGACGATCACGCGGGTGGTCGGAGAGCGGATCGAAGAAGTGTGCGAATAAAACCGCTGTTTTCAGGTTTGAAAAAATCTCCCCGGAATTTTTTACGCGCCCTCATAGTCCTGGCCCTTTGGGGCGCGTTCCCAATCCCGGCGGCATGGGCGCGTGAGCCTTCCCCCAAAACGCTTGCCCGCGTTTTTAAAAGCCTGGTCAGTCTCGAGACTCTGGCCGGCCAGGTCTTTGGTGAAAAGCAGGCATTCCTGGATGAAGCCACGGGGCAGGTGGTTGTCGCAGCCCGCATCAGGCCCGTGGCCCTGACCCGGGCGGGGGCCGGCATGATCATCACTTCCGACGGCGTGATCGCGGCGAACCATCATACCGTCAGCCAAGCCGGACGTATCCGGGTCAGGCTTCAGAGCGGCGTCGAAGCCGAAGCCCGGCATCTTCACACCGTGCCCGGCACGGACATCGCGTTTCTTAAAATCGATCTGCCTTACAAACTCGAACCCATTCTTTTCGCGGATTCTGAAGCGGTCAAAAAGGGGCAGGTTGTTTTTACGGTCGGGAATTCCGAAGAGTTAAAAGGGGATTTAATCCGGGGGAAAATCACCGGGCTCGGCGTCCCGGATAATAAAAAAGAAGGGGAGCCCAGCATTACCCAGCTTCAAACAAATTTCGAGCTCCACTACGGTGACAGCGGCGCGCCCGTTCTGGACAGCCGGGGAGGGGTTCTGGGAATGATCGTCGCCCGGCCCGCGATAACCGACCGGATCAGCCTTGCGCTCCCCGCCGCCATGATCGTCAAAGGCTATAAGGCTTATCAAAAAAGTTTAAAAGACTGATCTTGCGGCAGGGAAGAAAACGGCGTTTAAATTTCCAGGACCTTTGGCAGCTTGGCGAGATTGACGCAGCCGGTTTTTGTGACCACCACGTCATCTTCGATACGCACACCGCCCGCGTCCTCATAATAGAGGCCCGGCTCCACGGTCACGATCTGTCCGGCCTTGAGAATGTCTTTGCCCAGGCTGATTCTCGGCGGCTCATGGATTTCAAGCCCGAGGCCATGGCCGGTGCCGTGAAAAAACCCCTGCATGCGGCCGTTTTGAACCCCGGTCGTGAACCCGAGAGCTTCAAAACGTTTTTGAATGGCGGCGTGGATGAGGGAGCCGTCGGCGCCGTGGCGGATTGAGCGGAATGCGATTTCCTGGCCCTCGAGCACCGCGGCGAACATTTTTTTGAGCTTGGGCGAGGCCTTGCCCCGGACCACGGTGCGGGTGAGATCGGCGAAGTAACGGCTGTGCGAATCCCTGGGAAAGATATCCATGATGATCGATTGATTCGCGTAAAGGGGCCCCGAGCCCTGGTTATGCGGGTCGACGCAGTCAATGCCGCAGGAGACGATCGAATGCGAAGCAATGCAGTCCTGCTCCATAAGGCTGACGTTAATGATCTTCTTAATTTTTTCGGACGTGAGCACGCTTCCGTCGAAATAGAGTTTTCCTTTTTTGATGACGGACTTGCGGATCGTATCGATGGCGGCCTTGACCGCGGCTTCCGTGTGGCGCAGGGCGCGCTTGACGGCCGAGATCTCCTCGGAAGTTTTAATCATACGCTGTTCAAAAAACGGATCGGCTTTAAAGATCAGGCGAAAGCCTCTTTTTCTTAAGGGGTCGGCGTATTCGATCGGAAAATTCCCGGGCACCAGAAAGTCCCGGAGTCCTTTTTTCGTGGCGAACTCTTCGAGCAAGTCAAGATAGCCCGGCCGCCGGTCGTGTTTTTTCCGGAACGCCGCCGCAAGCTTGGAGGTCGAAAGCACTTCGTGGACCCGGGCCTGCGACCGGGCCCGGTCGACTTCAAGATCGCTCATGAGCAGGGTTTTGCGTTTGCCCTGCTGGATAAAGATAAAAGGGTCGGGAGCCATAAACCCGGTGGCGTAAAAAAGATTCGCGTCAGCCTCACTTGCCGCGATCATGAGAATATTGGAAGAGGTTTCGGGAGCTTGATCTGATTGAGAAGCGGAACCCATCTTTTTTATCATGCCGGGGCCGAGGTCCTTTGTTATAATAGGGACAGTTTTCTCAATTCTATGGAGGAAGCCATCAAGCACAAGCATTTTTTAAGATCCGCGGAGGTCTAACAAGGTTATGGGGCAATTCGTCAAGGTCGCTAAAAAATCAGAAATTCCGAGTGACACCGGAAAACTCGTGCAGGTTGGCGGTAGCGATATCGCGCTTTTCCGGGTGGGAGAAAACATCCACGCCATCTTTGCGCTTTGCGCCCATCAGGGCGGCCCCCTTGATGAGGGCGGGATTCACGGAAACCTTGTGACTTGTCCCTGGCACGGCTGGGAATTTGACGTCACGACCGGTGCCTGCGCGTTCAATGACCGCATCAAACAGCCGGTCTTCAAGGTCAAACTCGAGGGCGATGACGTTTACGTTGAAGTCTGAAGATCCGGCCCGGGCTGCCGGCGGCAAAGAGCCCGTGCTTTGGCCCGAAAGGATCGCCTGCCTTACCGCCGAGACCACTGAAATCGTCTTCGCGCTCGGGCTCGCGGACCGCGTAGTCGGAGTTTCCGGTTATGCCCTGCGGCCTCCCGAGGCCCGGAAGAAAGAAAAAATCGCGGCGTTTACCTCGGTACGCATGGAAAAAATCCAAGCGCTCAAACCCGACCTCATTCTCGGCTTTTCCGACCTCCAGAAAGATATTGCGCGCGAACTGGTGGCCGAAAGTTTTAATGTTTTCATCACCAACCAGCGCTCGCTTTCCGAAATAGGCGACATGATCCTTGCCATCGGCCGTCTTACGGGCTGCGAGGCGCGCGCGCTTAAGCTCCGGCAGGATTTCTTTGACGAACTCGGAGGCCTCCCCAGGCCGCGCCGCGGCGCGCCGGTTCCCCGGGTCTATTTCGAGGAATGGGATGACCCGTTAATCAGCGGCATTTCATGGGTGAGTGAGCTGATCGATTTTCTGGGCGGTGAAGATGTTTTTAAAGAAAAATCCGCCGGAAAGACCGCGCGCGAGCGGACCGTCACGCCCGAAGACGTGATCGACCGAAAGCCCGACATTTTGATCGCCTCCTGGTGCGGCAAAAAAGTTTCTTTTGAAAAAATCCGAGAAAGACCGGGCTGGGATCAAATCCCGGCAGTCCAACGCGGCGCCCTCTACGAAATCAAATCTCCGGATATTCTGGCCCCCGGACTTTCCTTGCTTGAAGGCGCGCGCCAAATGTCCGGGATCTTCGCGGCATGGGGCGAGAGGGCCTTGGTTTAAGGGCTCAAAAGGGTTGACGGGCCTCGGGAAAGGCGATAAACTGCCCGAACTTTTCCTTGGAAATTCTTATGACGACACGCGAAAATCTTCTTCAAAAGCCAAGTCTTGAGCAGCTGAAAGCCGTTGCCAAACAGGTCCGCCGGGACATTGTCATGATGACCTGCGAGGCCGGTTCCGGGCATCCCGGAGGCTCGCTTTCCGGAACGGAAATCCTGACCGCGCTTTATTTCGGGGTCATGCGCCACGATCCGGCCAATCCAAAATGCGCGGACCGGGACCGCATGATTTTAAGCAAGGGCCATGCCTCGCCCCTTCTTTATTCGGTGCTTGCTCACGCGGGGTATTTTGATCCTTCGATGCTCCCGACTTTCCGCAAATTCGGAAGCCCGCTTCAGGGGCACCCGGACATGCGCAAACTTCCCGGGATTGAGGCTTCGACGGGTTCTCTCGGCCAGGGTCTTTCGATCGGGATCGGCTTGGCGCTGGCCCGGCGGCTTGACCAGAAATCTTTTTATACCTATGTCGTGATGAGCGACGGAGAAACCAATGAAGGCCAGACCTGGGAGGCGGCGGCCATGGCCGCGCATCACCGGGTGGATCATCTTGTGGCGATTTTGGATTACAATAAATTTCAGCTGGATGACGCCACGAGCGTGATCTGCAATATGGAACCCATGAAAGCCAAGTGGGAGAGTTTCGGCTGGCACGCCGAAGAAATCGACGGGCACGATTTCGGCCAGATTTTCTCGGCCGTGGACCGTGCCCGCGCCCAGAAGGGCAGGCCGGCCATTCTTATCGCGCACACAGTCAAAGGTAAGGGCGTTTCGTTTATGGAAAACAACAACCACTTTCACGGGGTCGCGCCCACCCGCGAGGAAGCCCAGCGCGCGTTTAAGGGGCTTGCCTAGAGCCATGGAAAAGAAACTCGGCAAAGCCACCCGGGATGCCTACGGCCTAGCCCTTGCCGAATTAGGCCGGGAAAACTCCGAGATTGTGGTCCTGGATGCCGACCTTTCCAAATCCACCAAGACCGTGGAGTTTGCCAAAGTCTTTCCCGAACGTTTTTTTAATGTCGGCATCATGGAAGCCCACATGGTGGGCGTGGCCGCCGGGCTTGCCTCGGCCGGTAAAATTCCGTTTATCTCGAGTTTTTCCTGCTTTCTCATGTGCAAGGGTTTTGAACAGATGCGCATGAGCGTGGCTTTCCCGGAACTGAACGTGAAGATCGTGGTTTCCCACGGCGGCATTTCCATAGGAGAGGACGGGGCGTCGCAGATGAGTATCGAAGATTTCGCGCTCGCGCTTGCCCTTCCCAATTTTGTGAGCATGGTCCCGGCCGATGAATATGCCACGCGTGAGTTGATCCGCCAGGCGGCGGCGCACAAAGGTCCGGTTTTTATGCGCACCTGCCGGCCCAAGGCCCCGCTTATCTACGGCCCTGATTCAAAGTTTCAGATGGGTAAGGGAGTGCGCCTGCGTGAAGGCCGCGACGTGACGCTTGTGGCCACGGGACTTCTTGTTTGGGAAGCCCTTGAAGCGAGCGAGACCCTGAAAAAAGAGGGAATTGACGCGGGCGTGATCGACATTCATACCTTGAAGCCCCTGGATGAAGATCTCCTGGTGGAAGCCGCGCGTAAGACGGGCCGTGTTGTGGTCGCCGAAGAACATCAAATCTGGGGCGGCCTCGGAAGCGCGGTGGCCCGGGTGCTTTCCCAAAAAGCGCCCTGCAAAATGGGGTTTGCCGCGATTCAGGATGTTTACGGGGAATCCGGTCCCGCGGAAACTCTTTTTGACAAATACGGGCTTTCTTCCCCGCACATTGTGAAGGCCGCAAAGGCCCTTTTTAACTAACGGCCCCCGGGCCGCTTATAAGGAGCCTCATCGAATGAGGACCGGCTCCAAATCCCGCGAAAATATCAGGGTCCTTCTTTTTCTTCTCCCTATTTTCTTTTTAGGCGCGCCCGCTTCTCATGCGGCGCTTGGCCGCAAGGCGATGGTGGCGACCGCCGACCCGCGGGCGACCGATGCGGCGTTTGCGGTGCTTCAATCCGGCGGGAATGCCGTGGATGCGGCGGTTGCGGCCCAGTGGGTCTTAAACGTCGTGGAACCCCAGTCTTCAGGCCTCGGCGGCGGCGGATTTTTTCTTTATTACGAAGCCCGGACCAAGCGTATTTATGCCTTTGACGGACGGGAGGCCTCGCCGGCCGCGGCTTTTCCCGATATGTTCCTGGATGAAAAATCCGAGCCCTATCCTTTTTTCCCCGACCGCGTCACCGGCGGACTTCCGGTCGGCGTGCCGGGGGTGCTCAAAATGCTTCACGAAGTTCACAGCCGTTTCGGTTCCAAGCAATTTTCTTTTTCGGAGCTCTTTGACCCGGCGATCCGGCTGGCCGAGAGCGGGTTTCCCGTTTCGGAACGATTGAGCCGTTTTATCGATGAGCAAAAAGACCGGCTTAAACTTTTCGAAGATTCCCGCCGCCTTTTTTTGGCCCCCGACGGGAGCGCGCTCGCCCCCGGAACCCGGCTCGTCCAGTCGGAGCTTGCCGGCACCTTCCGGCTGCTTCAGCGAAACGGCATCCCGGCTTTTTATGAAGGCCAAATCGCGGAAGCGATCACCCAAGCGGTGCGCCACGCCCCTTTTCATCCCGGGCTCATGACAAAAGAAGATCTTTTCTATTATAAAGTGAAGGAAAGAAACCCGGTGACAAGCCGTTACCGGGGCTACGACGTTTTCAGCATGCCCCCGCCTTCTTCCGGGGGAACGACCCTGCTTGAGGCGCTGCACATTCTGGAAAATTATCACCTGCGTGTTCACGGCCGCAGCGCTGACGGGCTGCACCTCCTGAACGAAGCCCAAAAACTTGCTTTTCAGGACCGCGACCGTTACGTGGGAGACCCCGACCGGGTAAGGGTTCCGGTTGAAAAATTGATCTCGAAAAAATACGCGGTGGAACGCCTGGAAAATATAAATTTTGACCGGGCCATCCCCGTTAAGAATCCCGCGGCGGTGATTTTATCTTCGAAAGGCGCGGAAAACACCCAGACCTCGCACCTTTCTATCGTGGACCCGAAGGGGAACATGGTGGCTTTCACGACCACGATCGAACATGTCTTCGGTTCCGCGATGATCGTGCCCGGCTTCGGTTTTTTCCTGAATAACGAACTCACCGATTTCGATGTCCCGGCCAAAGACACCTCCGGGAAAATGCTTCCCAACGCGCCGGGCCCGGAGAAAAGGCCGAGAAGCAGCATGACCCCGGTTTTTATCTTTCAAGCCGGGAAGCCTCTCCTGATTGCAGGATCTCCGGGAGGATCGAAAATTATCGGAACCGTGCTGAACGTGATCGTAAATCTTCTTGATTTCAAAATGCCGCTCGATCAGGCGCTCAAGGCCAAACGGCTCATCAACCGTGCCGGGCCCGCGGAGTTCGAAGAAGGATTTGGGCGCTTCGGGGCTTTAAAGCGCAATTTTGAAAAAAGAGGGCATGAGGTTATCGTGCTCGAACCGTCCGGAAACGTGCAGGCGGTTTATTTTGACCAGGAGAGCGGGCTTATCCTCGGCGCGAGCGACCCCAGGGGGGAAGGCCGCGCGCGGGGTTTTTAACTTGAAGGAGTCTTTGGCATGAAGCACGAAATTTTATATCAGGGCAAATACCTCCGGCTTCTTCGCAGGCGGACCTGGGAATTTGTCCAGCGCAGTCATTGCACGGGGATTGTGATCATTTTGGCCATGACCGACGACGGGAAAGTGATTTTTGTCGAGCAGTACCGGGAACCGGTCCGGGCGCGCGTGATCGAGTTTCCGGCCGGGCTTGTCAACGATCACTATGCCCGGGGGCACGGCGGTGAAGAAAATATCGAAACCGCGGCGCTGCGAGAACTCTTTGAGGAGACCGGTTACAGCGCCCGCCGGCTCGAACATCTCGTGACCGGTCCGGTGAGCGCGGGGCTTAGCTCCGACTCGATATCCTTTTACCGCGCCTTCGGTCTTAAAAAAGAGGGCGCCGGCGGGGGCGACGCGGATGAGTGCATCACCGTGCACGCGGTTCCCTTTAAAGGCGTGGAAAACTGGCTTAAGCGCAAGCAAAAAGAGGGGTGCCTTGTGGACCCCAAAGCCTATGCCGGGCTTTATTTTTTAGAGCCCCCGCAAAAAAGAACTGCGAAAAGACCTCCCGCGAGCCGAAGAAAATAGGCAAGCGATGATCCGCCCAGGCATCAAGGCATAAGTCCCGCCAAGCGTTTGCGCGCAGGTATTTTGGACCCGCGCAAGCGGCAATGGGTGCCTGATCCAATCTATTTTCTAGCACAGGCGCACTTTTAGGGGTTGTTCCTTCTCCCCTTTGGGAGAAGGTGAGGATGAGGGGATTTAAAAACGCCGCGTCGTCCTCACCCTGGCTCTCTCCCATCGGGGAGAGGGTAAATTTGACGAATCCGAGTTTTAACGGGGAGAACCATGCATCAGGACCGAGCTGGGATCGAGGCCTTAAACCGCGAGCTTAGCGCGAATTTGAAAGGCGAGGTGGCCTTTGACCCCGGAAGCCGCGCGCTTTACGCGACCGATGCCTCCAATTACCGGCAGGTCCCGATCGGCGTGGTTTGGCCCAGGGACAAAGAGGATGTGATCCGGGCCGTTCAGATCTGCCGCATTTACGGGGCCCCGATCCTTCCCAGAGGAAGCGGCACGAGCCTTGCGGGACAGTGCTGCAACGTCGCCGTCATTTTTGATCTGTCACGCCACATGAACCGGATTCTTGAGATGGACCCCGCCGGCCAAACTGCCAGAGTCGAGCCCGGAGTAATTCTAGATGATCTTAATCGCGCCGCCCAGCCGCACGGCCTTCGCTTTGGGCCGGATCCGGCCACGCACAGCCGCTGCACACTCGGCGGCATGATCGGTAACAATGCCTGCGGGGTGCATTCGCTTGGGAGCGGCAAGACCGCGGACAATGTCGAAGCCCTTGAGATTCTTACCTATGACGGCCTGCGGATGCGGGTCGGAAAAACAAGCGACGATGAACTCAAAGAAATCCTTGCCCAGGGCGGCGCGCGGGCCCGGATCTATGCCGGGCTTCAGGCGCTTCGCGATCAATATGCCGGTTTGATCCGCACCCGTTACCCGAAGATTCCGCGCAGGGTATCGGGCTACAATCTCGAAGAGCTTCTGCCTGAAAACGGTTTTCACGCGGCCCGGGCGCTCGTGGGTACCGAGGGAACCTGTGTGATGATTCTTGAAGCGACCCTGAAACTTGTCCCCGAACCGGCGAGCCGCACGCTTGTGGTTCTCGGTTATCCGGATGTCGCGAGCGCGGGCGATCATGTGGCTGAAATTCTTGGCTACAAGCCCGCGGGCATGGAAGGCCTTGATGAATTTTTCATCCGCAACATGGCGAAAAAAAATCTGCACATTCCCGAGATCGGGCTTTTTCCGGGAGACGCGCTTCATGACGCCAAGAGCTGGCTGCTTGTGGAATTTACCGGAGCGAGCCGGGAAGAGGCCGAAGGCCGGGCCCGGGAAATGACGCGGGCTCTCGAGAAAAAAACCGCGGCCCCGGTCATGAAAATTTTCGGAAGCCCGGAAGACCAGAAAAAAATCTGGTCGGTGCGCGAATCCTCGTTCGGGGCTTCGGTATTTATTCCGGGGCAAAAGGACACCTATGCGGGTTTTGAGGATTCCGCGGTCGCGCCCGAAAAACTGGGGCCATACTTAAGGGATTTGAGGGCCCTTTTTGCGCGGTATCAATACGAGGGCGTGATCTACGGTCATTTCGGAGAAGGGTGCCTGCACGCCCGGATCAGTTTTGATCTTCAAAGCAAGTCCGGCATTCGAAAATACCGTTCGTTTATGGAAGAGGCCTCTGATTTGGTGGTCCGCTACGGCGGTTCTTTTTCCGGGGAGCACGGGGACGGCCAGACCTGGTGGGAATTTCTGCCCAAGATGTTCGGGCCGGAATTGATCGAGGCCTTCCGGGAGTTCAAGGCGCTTTGGGACCCGCAGGGCCTCATGAATCCGGGCAAGGTGGTGGATGCCTACAAGCTTGATGAAAACCTGCGGCTTCAAAATTATAAAACTATCGAACCCGTGCGCCCGTACTTCGGTTTTGAAGAAGACGGCGGGAGTTTTACCAGAACCACGCAGCGCTGCATCGGCATTGCCAAATGCCTGAACAAGGATTCCGGCACCATGTGTCCGAGCTACCGGGCCACGGGCGAGGAAAAACATTCCCCGCGCGGCCGGGCCCATCTTCTTTTTGAAATGATGCGCGGCGAAGTGATCACGGGCGGCTGGCAAGACGAATACGTCAAAGAAGCGCTCGACCTTTGCCTTTCCTGCAAGGCCTGCAAGAGCGAATGTCCGGTCAATGTGGACGTGTCTCTCTATAAGGCGGAGTTTCTCGCGCACTATTACCGGGGCCGGAAAAGACCGGCCTCGGCCTATGCCTTCGGGCTCATTCCCTGGTGGGCGGATATGGCGGCAAATGTTCCGGCTTTGGCAAATTTTTTTACCCAGACTCCGGGCCTGCGCGGGATCGCCAAAAAATGGGCCGGCATAGCTCCTGAAAGAAATATTCCTCGTTTCGCTCACGAGACCCTGCGATCCTGGTTTAAGCGCACCCGCGAACACAAGCGCTCCCGGGACAAAGCCCGGCCGAGAGTCCTGCTTTGGCCGGACACGTTCAGCAATTATTTTTATCCCGAGACCGGCATCGCGGCCTTTGAAGTGCTCGAGGCGCTCGGCTATGAAGTCCGGCTTCCCCTCTACGGAGGCCTTTGCTGCGGCCGGCCGCTTTATGACTACGGCATGATCGGGCTCGCCCGGCAGTTTCTCCAGAATGTCATGGAAACCCTGCGCCTTGATCTGCGACGGGGAATGAACATCGTGGTCATGGAGCCGAGCTGTCTTTCTGTGTTCCGGGAAGAGCTTCCGAAACTTTTCCCGAAAGACGAAGACGCGCGCTGCCTGCGCGAGCAATCTTTTTTATTTGCCGAATTTCTGGATAAAAAAGCGCCCGGGGCCGCGCTTCCGAAACTGGATAAAAAGGCCATGGTTCAGGGCCACTGTCAGGAAAAGGCCGTGGTCGGGATGGACGCCCAGGCCAGGATTTTGGCCCGCATGGGAATCGCGGGAGAAATTTTAGATGCCGGATGCTGCGGCATGGCCGGGGCGTTTGGTTTTCAGAAAGATCATTACGAACTTTCGTGTGCCATGGGTGAAAAAACGCTTCTTCCCCGGGTGCGCCAGGCCGAGGCCGGGACGCTTATTATCGCCGACGGGTTTAGCTGCCGCGAACAAATCCGCCAGTCGGCCTCGGCCAAACCCGTGCACCTGGCCCAGGTTCTTCAGGAGGCGCTTTTTCAAACCTATCCGGGCACGCCCGTTCCGGATGCCTTCCGGCTTTGAGAGTCCGCCCATGCGTGAAATTAAATTCAGGGTCTGGCATCACAAGGAAAAGAAAATGTACTTCAGAGGGTATCAAAAAACCTTTCACGTGCTTCTCTGCGAAGATGACCTTGGCGCAAACGGCGGAAAGGGGACTCCGGTCAAACGGGCTTCTTACGAGGATTGCGAGCTTTTGGAAAGCACCGGGCTCGCCGATAAGCATGGCAGAGAAATCTATGAAGGAGATCGCTTGATCGTGAACTATCGGGGCAAAAGTTTTCAAGGTGAGGCCGGGCCGGTTCCGGACATGTTCCGCTCAAGGCGGCTTCATCCGCTTCATGACCTGCTCCAGGCCCTAGGCATTCCGGATGACGCCGAAGAACTGGAATTTGAAATTACCGGATCCCGCTATGACCTCCCTAAAGTCTGAACCTACCGCACTCATTACCGGGGCCACCCGAGGCATCGGCCGAGAGCTGGCCCGGGTATTTGCCCGCCGCGGCTTCCGCTTGTTTTTGACCGGCCGGGACGGGGCTTTGCTCGAGGCCTTAGCCGATGAGCTTCGCCGTGATTATCAAACCGAAGTTTTCACTTTTTTAAAGGATCTTGAAGAGGAAAAGAGCGCGGATGAAATTTTTAGGCGGACCCGTGAGCAGGGCCTTACGATCCAAGCGCTCGTCAACAATGCGGGTTTCGGCCGCCACGGTTTTTTTCACGAACTGGATCTCGAAGCCCAAATGCGCATGATCCGCGTGAATGTGAGCGCGCTCACAAAGCTTTGCGGACTTTACGTGCCGGGCATGGTTGCCCGGGGGGAAGGCAAGATTTTAAATGTCGCTTCCACCGCTTCGTTTCAGCCCGGGCCTCTGATGGCCGTTTATTTTGCCACGAAGGCTTATGTGCTTTCTTTCTCCGAGGCCCTGCGCAGCGAACTGGCCGGAACCGGGGTCGGGGTGAGCGTGCTTGCGCCGGGGCCCACGGAATCGGATTTCGCCAGGAATGCCGGCATTCTGAAAAACAATAAAATTTTCAGTTTTGCCATGCCGGCCGATCGGGTGGCCGAAGCCGGGTATGCGGGCCTGATGAAAGGCAAGGGGCTTATTATCCCGGGGTTCCTGAACCGCGCCGCCATTTTTTTGAACCGTATAACTCCTCGGCCGGTGATCGTTTCTATGGTAAAATTCCTGCAGGAGCAAAAGAGGTGAAATGAAGTCCTTTTTCAAGTTTCTTTTTATGGCCGTTTTTTTCGGGCTTCTCGGGGCCTGGCTTTTTATGAAACTCCAGAGCGGAGAGTGGGATGGAGCCCTCTCCGAGGTTTCGCGTGTCCTGCGTATCCCCTTTTCGGCCTCCGGTAAAAACGCCGGCTCTTCCCAGGAGAATTGGGACCAGCCCCAGGTTTTCAAGGAATTTGATTTCAAAGATCCGGATTTTTTAAAAGCCTGGAAGGAACATTCCTTTGCGGGCAATAGCACTTATGAAATGAGCGCTCTTGAGGGCCAGAGTGTCCTCAAAGCCGCGAGCCAGGCGACCTCCTCGGCGATTTTTCATGAACTTCAGGCCGATATCGGGATGCGGCCTCTTCTGATTTGGGAGTGGAAGGTGGCGCAGTTTCCCGCCAAAGAAAAGGCGCCGGCGCTTGCGGATCGCGAATTTAACGATTTTGCCGCGCGCCTTTACGCGGTCTTCAAGGGGGACATGCCTTTCCGCTACGATGTCATTCAGTATGTCTGGGATGAACGGTTTGCCGAAGGCGATTCCGCGGATTATTCGGCCCTGCATAATGTCCGGGTGCTCGTGATCCAGCAGGGGCCCTCCAAGGACCCGGCCGGGTGGGTTGCGGAGCGCAGGGATCTGGCGCGCGACTATGAACTTCTTTTCGGAAAAAAAGCCAACCGCAATCTTATGGCGGTCGGGTTTATGTCGGATTCCGACAACACAAAAAGCGGTTCGGAGGCTTATTTAAAAACCCTGCGTATCGAAATCCTGCAGAGCG
>JAHFHI010000182.1 GCA_023246995.1 Candidatus Omnitrophota bacterium | reverse complement strand
TCGCGTATTTATTTTCAGCGCGCGACCCGGACGCATCAAGAAGGAATTTAAAATCGATCTCCCCCGCCCGCGTGACATCAACAGCCCGGAAGTTCTCGGGCATGTCCAGGAGATGCAAAAAACGCTGCGTGAAGAGATCGAAAAGGTTCTACAAGTGGAGGTGGATCATGAATGGTCTTTACAGAAGGGCGGCCTTTTACGTCCTGCTGGTATTGATTTGGGAAGCGGTATCTAAATCCGGACTCTGGCCGGATTACCTATTTCCTTCCCCGTTTGAAGTCGCGCGGCGCATCCAGGAAGGTCTGCGCGACACAAGTCTTCTCTGGGCACTGCTCGCAAGCGTTCAGCGGATTTTGATCGGCTATACCCTATCCGTACTCGCCGGAATTCCGGTCGGCATTTTAGTAGGGCGTTTTAAATTCCTGGATGAGACCGTGGGGTCCCTCATGGCCGGCCTGCAGGCGCTCCCGAGTATTTGCTGGCTTCCGGTCGCGATTCTCTGGTTTGGCTTAAGCGAAGCCGCCATCCAGTTTGTGGTGGTGATGGGCGCGCTTCTTTCAATCGCCATCGCCACCGATAACGGTATCAAAAATGTTCCGCCGCTCTATATCAGAGCCGCCCAAACCATGGGCGTAAGCGGATTTAAACTCTACTGGAGAGTGATTCTGCCCGCTTCCCTGCCCTCCGTCCTGACGGGGATGAAACTCGGGTGGGCTTTTGCCTGGCGCGCTCTCATGGCGGGCGAACTTCTCTTCGTAAGCGTCGGCCTAGGGCACTTGCTTCAGATGGGCCGCGAACTTCTCGATATGCCGCTAGTACTCTCGGTCATGCTCGTTATTTCCGGGGTCGGCGTGTTCTTTGACCAGCTGATTTTTTCCCCGATCGAGAGGCGTGTGCGATTGCGCTGGGGTCTTACCTCGCAAGTCTAGCGCACGCGCCGGTAGGGATATTGCCCCTTAATTTTCTCGTCAAAAAAACGGCCGTGCGAAGGCGCGCTTAAAAAATCCTGATAAAGATTTTCCGGAACACGGTCATACTGATAAATCCCTCCGGCGATAAATTCGACTTGAAGCATTTGCCTTTTCTGTTCATAACCAATCCATTCTATTTCGGATGATAGCACCATATTGTTGATCATACGTTCCTCCGGTTGTCTGATATAAATCGGAAGAAATAGGAGAAAACTTAAGACTTCAAATGCGGCGCGCGAGCCAAAGGATCAGAGAGGATACAAAGCGGATGTAGTGCTCTCCGACCTCGACGGCGATCGGACCCCGCACAGGAAGTTTTCTCGGCTTCCCCCAATCCACCCATCCGCCGCACCAATGCGGGGCCAAGTCCGTTGCGAGCGCCACGCTGCGAACGAGACTTTTCTCCGGGGTCAAAACTAAAAGGGGGTATCGCGCCTTTGCCAAGGAAATCTCTTTTCCGTTGCTTTTAATGGGACGAACACAAAGAGCGACTCGCGCGCCGGCTTTCGGCCGAACCCGGTTTATGCCGCAGATGGAAGGAACGGCCTCAAAGGGCAAGTTGTTCAAAATAGGGTGCTTGATTTCACGATGCAGCGGAGCTCCGGCCGGAAAAGCCAGACGGTCGTCACGATCGAGACACTGAACCGGAAGCATTTTTTCAATGCGGCTTCCCCGCCATCCGCCGAAAGGTCCGGAAAAAGATCCCCATCCGCCGACCATGCCGAGGCCGGCGCCGTTTTGAACCAGCTTTTGGATTAAGGTTTCGCTCGCCGCCGGCATTTTATCCCGCCCATAGTCACTTAAAATAATTACGTCGTAAGGATATTTCAAAAAATCAGTCTTTAGGGTTTGTCCGGGTTCGACATGGCGGCACTCGGCCTTAAGGTGCCTCAAAATGGCGAGCAAATAATTCGCCGGGCCTCCGGCCGGACTGTCCCCGGCATAAAGAACCTTAAGGGGCTTCATGGTGGGCTTTCTTAGGCGCGAGGCACGGGTCGCAGACACAAAGCGAGCGCAGGAAATCAAAACTGTAGATTCCCGTTTGATGGCCGTCGCTCCAGCGAAACTTAAGGCCATAACGCCCGACAGGCTCAACGGCCAGAGCCCGCACATCCTTTGGAAGCGTTTCGGGCTTGAGAGTCCGCCGCCCGGTATATTCATCGATACACCCCGCGCAGGGGCACTCAAGACGAAGATAAAACGACTCCATCAGGCTGCGGTGACCGTCCTGCCATGAAAATAGCCAGGCATCATCCCCAATGGGACGAAGATCCGTTAATTCCGGCATATCGGCGCGGATGCCGGACGCTTAGGCATAGACCGCTCTCTTGGGATCTTCCAAAATATTGTCGATCTCCGAGGCGCTGGCGCCGAACTCTAGCGCCGTGGCAATAAAAAACGCGCACTCCTCGTAACGCTCACTGATCAAAGCCTCCCGCAGGTATAAAAGCGCGGTCAGCTTTACGGGGTCCTTATTGGGCCTATAAAACCCGGGCCTCCTTCGGGCATTGACTCCGGTTCTCATTTTACACCTCAAAATAAAAAAGCCCACGACTGAAATTCAGTCATGGGCTGGTGATCGTTTAGCTTCTCGGGAAATTCTAGCTTACGATTCCCTATCCCAGGCCATGACGCTTGCCTTAAGGCCGCAGGGGCGGGCATGAAGCCCAACCCACACCGAGGCCCGGGTATAACGCGCCATGTATTTGGGAATAGCGGAATCTGCAAACATGGACACACTATAGGGCAAAGGAGGTGAAATGTCAAATCAGGCGATACGCCGCTTAAATTCCGCCCAGGGGAAATAATTTCCGGGACATTCGGTGCTTTTGCCCGGAACGTCACGGTGGCCGATCACGTTGGCATTCGGGATATGGTAATAATCCATAAGGATTTTGACGAGAAAAACGAGGGAATCAAGCTCCGTCTCCGTGATTTGAGTCTCACTGAAATTTCCGACCAAAACCACCCCGATCCCCTTCTCGTTCATCCCGGCGGCATTGGCGTGGGCCCCGTCCATCTGCTTGATCCAACGGGGTCCGATCTGGATTTGGCCGTCCATTTTCCCTTCGGTCCCGTTATTGATCAGGAAATGATAACCAAGGCCGTTCCAAAAACCGCGTTTGTGGTGCATTTGATCGATTGTGAAGGCATCCCCTTCGTGAGTCGCCGTATGGTGAACGACGATATGCGTCCAGCGCCTTGTCGGGAAAAGCGGAATCATGGGCCTTGGGCCGCTCGTATTCGGGATCAAAAGACGCTGGCCGTTTTTGATCTTCGTCGGATCTTTGATCCGGTTGGCGGACATAATCGTCTGCATATCCACGCCATAGGTCTTGCTGATACGCCACATGGTTTCAGACGGGCCGACCACATGATAAATATTCCGCGGGGCATGGGCAAGGGGCTGACCGGAAACAGAAAGAGGACCTGTGGGAGTTAGCGGAACTCTGCGCGCGCACCCCCCCAGCATCACGCTTGAGACCAGAACTCCGGACAGCGCAAAACGCGCAGCTTGAAGAAACACACGCTTCATTGAGAATATCCCGGGATCAAACAAGAATGGAATAGGTTCCTCGGTTCGCTTATAGCTTGAGAGTATTTTCGCCCGCTCCGGTAAAATCTTTAGCTTCATGCCTTCTTAAGCTTTCGGAAGGCTTGGGTAAGAGCCGTCAGTCCCGACTCGACATTTTTTCCGAGATCAAGGCATAAAACCGGGAGGGCCCGGCTTTTAACAGCCTGAAGATCCCCTATGGCCTGGGCTTTTTTAAGCTGTCCGAAGGTATAGGGGGCGCCCGGAACACGGGGATCCTTCCCCTCCTGGTTCAGGACAAAGACAAAGGCACCTTTTTCGGGACCCCCTTTATAAAGCTGCCCGATCGAGTGAAGGTATCTCGGGCCGTATCCGAGCAGGACGGGGATTTTATAACGCTCGGCCAGCGCCTTACGCAGCCCCGCCAGAATTCTTTGCGTTTTTGCCGAACGCTCGATAAAGACCAGAAAAGCCAAATACCCCCGGACCGGAATTCCTGACAGAAACTTTTGGAAATCCGGTTTTGCGCGGAGCGTCACGGCATCTTCGGCTTCGAGGAGGCCCGTCTTTCGAAACTTCTCCAAAAGAACGCCGGTATTATCCTTGCTTTCCTTAACGTTGGGTTCGTCAAAAGGGTTGATGCC
>JAHFHI010000181.1 GCA_023246995.1 Candidatus Omnitrophota bacterium | reverse complement strand
CCCTTAGATAGGGGGCGCTATCCTTGGCCAGCCGCTCACAGGCTTCAAGGCGTTTGGCGAAAAGGAGGTAAAGGCGTCCGCGCTCATTGAACAGTTCGTTCGTGAAAGCCTCCAGGACTTCCCCGTCAGAAAAAGTCTCCCCGGATTTTAGAAAAAACGTGTCCCCTGCCGGAGGGCCGAAAACTCCAAGCAGGCGTTCGCATAAAAGCTCAAGGGCCAGAGGGCTGCCATCGGTCATTTGGATAAAAAATCGGGTCTGCGCCTCGGAAAGACGCCGGTTGACAAGACGCAATTTCAAAAAACCGGTCGCCTCCTCAAAACCAAACCGGGGAATATCGACCATTTCAAAGTTGCCGAAAAGAAGAGAGAGTTTTTCGTGAAATATCTCGCGGGCTTTGGCCGGGCAGGAACTGGCCGCCAAATAGAGCGTGTTTTTCTGCACCATGATCTCACGGCCCAAAAGGCCGAAAGGGTCGCTCGCGGGAAGGCCGGCCAAGCCATGGAATTCATCAATCATCACAAGGACCTTGAGGGCGGTTTCCTCTCCGAGAGTCCCGCTAAGGGCAAAAAGCTCTTTTAAAGCCTGCGTGTTTTTTTCAAGTCGGAGAAGCTTACGAAGGGCGCGGATCTTTTCAAGAGTCCGGGGAATCCTGGGCATAAGGGAGGCAAAAAAATCCTGGCTAGGGACTGCTTCGAACGCGTTTTGCGGCAAAAGACCGGAAAGAAGGCCAGAAATCCAGTTCTCGCAGAATTGGGGCAGGGTTAAGCCGGTGCTGCGGACGTAAACGACACAGAAATCCGGCCTCGAGACAAGAGACCGGTGAATGGAAGCCAGGAGTGTGGTTTTTCCGGTGCCTTCCGGGCCGATCAGGCCGATATTCTGCCGGTACCCCCGATCGAAAGCCTCGATGCGCTTTTCAATGCGCGCGCGCAGGGATTCACGCTCAAAAAAAACCATCCCCTCCGTTTGCATGGCCTCGGTGTCTTGGTTTTGGGGCGGAACTTTTCAGGCGTCGAGACGCGTCGTGGGAAAAAAGAACAATAAAAACAAACCTGCGCGCGAGCCTTGTTTCTTTATCTCTCGACTGAAAAATTCCGCGTGTGAAATGAAAGCGGAAAAATGCTTACAGCGGCTTCATGATACGGATGGGGGAAGAAGAAAGCAAGGAGAAAAGTTTTCAAACAACCACGCGGAGGCTTTGGCTCGCGGTGGGCGCAAGCTGACGCAAGATCACTTCGTGGGCTTCCTCGGCAGTCTCGCAAATCTTCAGGCGCTCGCGCACGAAACGGTCGCGCAGCAACGCTTCGGCCTCACGCAAAATATCGGTTCGGGTCGCGGCATCAAAATCTTTTTCGGGAAAGACCATCAAAAGCACCACGAAGACCGGTTCCCCGTCAAGCGAGGGGTAGGCAATCCCCCGCCGGCTGATCCCAAGGGAAGCGATCGGGCGAGAAATTCCGGGAAAAACACAATGCGGCAGCGCCGCGCCTTCCCCGATCGCGGTCGTAGCGAATCGTTCGCCCTGGAGCAAAATTTCCAAAAGGTCCGCTTTATGACGCGGGCTTACTTCCGCGTTGGGGAAAAGCGCCACAAGCTCGGCCAGGCAGGCCTCCCGGTTCGGGGTCTCGAGATGAAGGCGGATCGCGTTTTCAAGCAGCATAGGTTCCAACATGGGCACGCCTTTCTTTCATCTTGCGGATTCTGCTCTGATTGGAAAGAAACTTTTTGAAACGGCGACGGGCAAGACGAACGTTCATTTTGACTTCGCGAAACTGCTCTGAAACACTCTGGGATGAAGACTCTGAAGCGCTCACGGTGCCATGGAAAGCCCCTTCCAAAGAACCGAAGGCCTGTTGGAGGCCGGAGAACTGATTTTCCTGATCCCTGACAAAGTCCCTGATCTCCAGGACTTCCTCATGGGTATAGTCCCTCAAGGAGTCACGGAGGCGGCCGAGCTCGGTCTCAAGCTTTTTCATGTCGGGCTTTAAGAGCATGCAACTGATTTTCATAGCGAGTCCTTTGTTTCCTCTTTGCTAAATGCTTTCATTTCTGTTTACGAAGAAACTATAGCAAAGCGGATATTAAATAAGGGTTAAACAAAGATTAATTTTTTTTAAGGGCGGGATTTTAAAAAGACGGGAATTGAACGCTGACCCGGGTTCCGGCTCCGGGCTTGCTCGTGATCTGAATCACCCCCCCGTGGGCATCACAGATCGCTTTGGCTATATTCAGGCCAAGCCCGGCACCCTCCTGGGCGCGGGCCTGATCAGCACGGTAAAACCGGGAAAACACCTTTTGCTGAATTTCAAATTCAATGCCCATGCCGCTGTCGCAGACATCGACGATCGCCCAACCGGGCGAGGCTTTGAGTTCCACCCAGATACGCCCCCCTTCGGGGGTAAACTTAAAGGCATTATCGAGGAGGTTGCTAAAAAGACGTTTTAAATAAACCGGGTCTCCCTCCACCACCGCGTCCTGATCGGTTTTAACGGAAAACTCGATTTTTTTCCGATCGCCGCGCTCATGAAATCTCTGGGCGGTCTGGCGGAGAATTTCTCCCAGAACAATTTTCCTTTTTTCGAGCCGCAGCTGCTTGGAATCGCTTCGCACGAGCAAAAGAAGGTCGTCGACTAACCGGATCAGTTCGTTGACTTCGCCGCCGATCACATGAAACGTTTCAGTCATGGCCTCCGGAGATCGCGCGCGTCTCAAAGCCAGGTCGATTTCCCCCCGGATGATGGCGAGCGGCGTTTTAAGCTCATGAGAAATGTCCGAGGAAAAATCCTGGATGGCCCGGGTTGAGGATTCAATCCGGTCCATCATGCCGTTTAAGGTTTCAGCCAGGCGGTCAAGCTCATCGCCCGTCCCGGTCCGGGGAAGCCGCGCCGGCAAATAGGCGGCGGTGATCTGCTGGGCTTCGCGGATCATTGAATCCACCGGCCTGAAGGCATGCCTCACAATGATCCAGCCCACAGCCGAGGCCGCGGCCACGGCTCCGGGAATGAAGATCCACAAAATCAGCCGCAAACGATGCAGCGCTGATTCCAACTCATAAAGCGGCATGCCGCACTGGATCACAAGAAGCGGGTGATGGCGGATGCGCAGAAGCAGATAGTAAAGCCTGACTGGTTTTTTTTGAAAATGGATCGTCTGAAACGATTCGCCGGTTTCCATAAACACCGAATCACGTTCAAAATCGGGAAAGATGATGGCGCGCTCCCACCCGGTCAAATTCCCGAGAATTTGGGCGTGATCCGTGCCCAGAATCCGCACCATCAGGGTGCTGCGGGAAAAAAACCGCTCCTGTTTCTCCCACACCCCCAGGGTCCGGTGAAGCTCTTCGTTCAGTTCCGCCGAAAGGGGCAGGAAAGGGCCCGGAAAACGCATATCCTTTACGGGCAGCACTTCTCCGAAGGGCTTTTCAAGGTAACCCTGCATGGATTCCTGCAGCGTGCGGGTTTCAAGTTGAAGGGTTTTATCGACATCCCGGTATAGCGCGCGGCTTAGTTCGGCATGCATCAAAAACCCGAACCCGGACAAAAGCGCGGTCAGAATAATCCCGGATGTGAGGACCAGCCGGGATTTGACGGAGCGCAGCACCCTCATTCGGCAAGAAGCCTGTAGCCGGCTCCGCGTACGGTTTCAACGGCGCTTTTACCCTCCGGCAAATCAATTTTTTTTCGCAGAAAATTGATATAGACGTCGATCGTGTTGCTCATGGGATCAAAATGCTGGTCCCACACATGCTCGGCGATCTGGGTGCGGGAAACAACCTCCCCCTTGTGCCGGATCAAAAATTCAAGCAGGGCGAATTCCTTTTGAGAGAGGGTGACTTCTTCCTTGCCGACCAAAACCCGGCGCGCGAGCAGATCCATCTGAATGCGCCCGGCCTTGAGCTGGGACTGCTCTTCGAGGCTGCGAGGCCTTCGCATAAGGGCCCTTAGACGCGCCAAAAGCTCGTCAAATGAAAAGGGTTTGGTCAGATAGTCATCGGCGCCCGCGTCGAGCCCCCGGATTTTATCCTCGACGGCGTCACGCGCGGTTAACATCAGAACCGGCGTCTTATGCCCGGCCTTGCGAATCCTGGCGCAGAGGTCGAGCCCTGAAATTTTCGGGACCATCAAATCCAGGATAATAAGATCATAGGGATT
>JAHFHI010000180.1 GCA_023246995.1 Candidatus Omnitrophota bacterium | reverse complement strand
TTACAAGACCGGCCGGTCCTCGGATTTTGAGGAGCTCAAGGGCGAATTCCCGGAAGGGATTTTTGAGCTCTTGAAAATTCCCGGGCTCGGGGCCAAGCGCGTGAAGGTGCTTTACGAAAAGCTTAAAGTGGCCTCGATTCCGGACTTGAAGCTTGCCTGCGAGCAAAACCGGCTGCTTGAAATCGAGGGTTTTGGGCCCCGGATGCAGGAAAAAATCCTGGAAGGCATCGGCCGCCTTTCCAAAGCCGCGGGCCAGTATCTGCTGGATGAAGCCGTGAGTGAGGCCGGAAAACTCACCGCGTATCTTAACAGGGTCAAAGGCATTCAAAAAATCGAAATTGCCGGCAGCCTCCGGCGCTCGAAAGAAACCGTCAAGGATATCGATATCCTGGTAAGCGCCGAAGACCCGGCCGCCGTCCACGCCGCTTTTATCCGTTATCCCGGGGCGATCGCGGTGATTGCTCACGGAGAAACCAAGTCCAGCATTACCCTTAAAAACGGGATGAACTCCGACCTGCGCACCGTGACGCTGAAGGAATTTCCCTACGCGCTTTATTATTTTACCGGTTCGAAGGAGCATAACGTCGCGGTGCGTACCCTTGCCAAGAAAAAAAGCATCAAAATGAGCGAATACGGCATGTTCAAAAGAAACCGGCTGATTCCCTGTAAAGATGAGGCCGAGATTTTCCGCTCGCTCGGCCTGGCCTACATCCCGCCCGAGGCCCGGGAAAACACCGGAGAAATCGAGTGGGCCGCGGCAAAGGATTTCCCGAGGTTGGTCGAGGAAAAAGACATCCGCGGCGTTTTTCACGTGCACTCAACTTATAGCGACGGTCTCTCGAGCCTGGAGCAAATGGTCGGAGAAGCTGAAAAAATGGGCTATGAATACGTGGGAATTTCAGACCACAGCCGCTCGGCCCGTTACGCGGGCGGGCTTGAAATCGAACGGGTCGAGCGCCAGTGGCATGAAATCGACCAGATCCAGAAGCGCTGCAAGATCCGGATTCTAAAGGGGATCGAATCCGACATTTTGGCCGACGGGGCTCTGGACTATCCGGACTCATTCCTGAAGGGTTTTGATTTTGTGATCGGCTCGATCCACAGCCGGTTCAATATGCCGGCCCCGGAGATGACGGCGCGCATTAAACGCGCGATGGAAAACAAGTATCTGACCTATGTGGGGCATTTGACCGGGCGCCTGCTTTTGTCCCGGGAGGGCTACCGCCTTGATATGGAAGAGATTCTCGATTACGCTTTAAAAACGGGCGTCACGATCGAGTTGAACGCCAATCCGCACCGCCTTGATCTTGACTGGCGCGTCTGCCGCCTGCTTAAGAAAAGGGGCGGGTGTGTCGGCATTCATCCCGACGCCCACACCCTGGAAGGCATGAAAGACACGGTTTATGGCGTGGGCATCGCGCGCAAGGCCTGGCTTGAGAAAAAAGACGTGGTTAATACCCGGGGGCTTGAGGCGATTTTGAAATTTCTGAAGAGGCGGCGTTGAAAGAAAACCGGGAACAAAAAAAAAATCGGGTTTTAAAGATCATCAAGGTCCTGGCGAAGGCCTACCCTGATGCCAAATGCGCGCTGGATTTTAAAAATCCCCTGGAGCTCCTTGTGGCGACCATTCTCTCGGCCCAGTGCACCGACAAGCGGGTGAACATGGTGACCCCGCACCTCTTTAGGAAATACAAAACCGCCAAAGATTACGCCTCGGCCGATCCCCGTGAGTTCGAAGAGGCGGTTCGTTCCACGGGGTTTTACAAAAATAAGGCCCGCAACATTCGGCTTGCGGCCCGCGGCATCGCGGAGCGGTTTGCGGGGAAGGTCCCGGCCCGGCTTGAGGACCTTGTGACCCTGCCCGGCATCGGGCGCAAGACCGCCAACGTGGTCTTGGGAAATGCCTTCGGGATTCCCGGCCTTACGGTCGATACTCACATGATCCGCTTAAACGGGCGTCTCGGCCTGACGGCCCAGAAAGATCCGGTTAAAATCGAACGGGACCTCATGGAAATCGTGCCTCAAAAAGAATGGACTGAATACTCGCACTTGATCATCCATCACGGCCGCGCCCGCTGCGGGGCGCGCAAACCCGATTGCGCGGGGGGTGAAATCCGGGCGCTCTGTCCTTCCTGCGCCAAAATGCCGGGGCGCGCACCCTTAAAAGAAACCGCGGGGGTCCGGTGAACTACGACTACGCCGAAGAAATCAAGGCGCACTTCCGCGCAAGCCTTTACCGGATCGCCTTTCCGGTACTCTTGCCTTTTTACATGCTGCTAAATTTCATGGACTGGATTCTCCATCCCGATCACGGCCTTGAATTTTTGATGGTGCGCCTGACGATCCTGCCCGTGGTTTTTTTCTGTTTTACGGCCATCCGCCGGAACTGGAGCGGCCCCTGGCATTTTTATACGGTCTGGATCTGCGCTTTCGCCGGGGCCCTGCAGCTTACCTATATGGCTTACCGCTCGGGTACCGCCATCACGCCATTTTATCTTTACAGTATTAATATGGTGGCCGGATGCATGCTTTTTATTTTTCCTATGCCTCTCGGGGGCAATCTGGCCACGCTTGGTGCAAGTTTTTTTGCGCCGGTGGCGGCAATGCTTCTGCGGGCCTGGCAGGGCGGCCTGGACCGGCCCGCCTTTTCCTCCGTTGTCTTCTATTTTGCGATGGGGACGATTCTCGCTGTCGTGGCGACCGAAGTGGACCGTTTGCGCTACCGAACCTTTCAGCAGAAAGTGAACCTTTTTTTCCTCGCCACGACCGACGTTTTGAGCGGTCTTAAACTCCGGCGCTATTTTTTTAACCGTTTCATCCAGGAGCTTTCGCTTCGCTTTCGCACCGGGCGCGATGTGGTGCTAAGCGTCGCGGTTCTGGATATCGACGGCTTCAAAGCCTTTAACGACCGCTACGGCCATCAGGCCGGGGACCAGGGGATCAAGCACCTGGGGGAGATCATTCGCAGCACGATCCGGGTTTACGATATCGCCTGCCGTTTCGGGGGCGAGGAATTCATCATTCTTTTCCCGGAGACCAATCTTGAGCAGGTGCAGTCGGTCTGCGAGCGGCTTCGTAAAAACATTCAGCAGCGTCCGGTCCAGGTCGGAAGTCAGGAAGTCCCGCTCACGGTCAGTATCGGCGTTTCCGGGATCGAGACCCCGCTTACCGAAAGTCTCAAGGCCGCGGCCATGGACAAAAATCAGAGACTGGTTTTGATCAAACACATGGTCCAGATGATCCGGCTTGCCGACGAGGCGCTTTATGAGGCCAAGAAGCGCGGCCGCAACTGTATTTTTTTGAGGCGTCAGGAAAGTTTTGAAACCGAAGTCGCGGAAGACGAGGTGCTGCGCCTGAAAGATTATCTAAGCTATTTCGAACAGCCGCTCCCATTTTTCGAGCCAACCGAAACAGCGCCGCTTACGTCTCGCTTGAGCGAGGAGATCAATTTCTATTCCGAGGAATATTTCTTCCGCCGCTGTGTCGAGGGGCTTTACCGCTGGTACCGCGATCCGGACTGGAATGAAGTGCTTGCCGTGATCCGGGTGCGCGGAGGGGACCCCAAAGCGATGCGCGCCGAGCTCGGGAAAATGTTCCGGCTTTCCGATACCCTCTGCGTGATCGGTTCGGGCACTTTCGGGATTATCTTCTACGGCATGGACCGCAACTGCCTGCCGCAGGTCTTCGCTCGGATCAGCAAGCGGCTGGTCGCAAGCGCGCCAGAGAGCAAAATCAGCGTCACGCTTGCCGCCGCGGCGCTTGAATTTGCCAAGCCCAAGCAGGTTCAGGCATCGTCGAACTACAAGGATTTTTCCCGTTACGTGACCGAATTGCTCAATAGCCTTAAACATCACCGCTTTGGCCATGGGGAAGAATTTTATTTTCATAGTCCCAAGGAAGAAAAACCCGTGAAGCTCAAAGCCACGGGTTGACCCCGGGCGTTTGGGCTGTTTTTTCTCCCGCCGATGCCTGCCGATCTTTCGAAACAGTCGCTCACCCAAACCGTCAAAAAGCTTGCTCTTGAAACGGGCTTTGACGAAGCCGGAATCACGGTTCCGGCTTCGCTCGCGGAAGCTGAAGCCAAGCTTCGCGCTTGGGTTGCCGAGGGCCGCCACGCGGGCATGAAATATTTGGAGGATTTCCCGGCGCGGCGGGCGCG
>JAHFHI010000004.1 GCA_023246995.1 Candidatus Omnitrophota bacterium | reverse complement strand
AAAGAGCGCCAGGACCCTTTTGACGAAACCGAGATCACGAGTCTCCTGGCCGCCTACGAAGTCGACACCGTCATCGCCGCTGGCTTTACTTGGAACCTTAGCCTGATGATAGAAGTTCTGCAGAAATACAATTACTATGAAATGGAGACCATGGCCTATCCCTACCGACCGCGGCCCAATCCTTACCAGACCATCGCTTTCGTAAGCCACCGCACGAAATTAACGCCGGGAGTCTACAGCGTGGCCCAAAACCGGATCAACCTTTATCAAATGACCCGGGGCCGGAAGGAAGACATGCTTTTCTATCCTTTTGAGGCTTATCAGGCGGTGTTCGTCAAGGAAGTGGAATCAAACGTAGAAACCGAATTCAGCCGCCGCACGCAAAACGGGACGAACAACCTATTCTTCTATATTCTAAAAAAAATCCCCGCGGCCCCGGCGACGGCCCCCTAGGCTTCGGAAGCTTCCAACGCCTTCAGGGCCTCCCGGTCAAGCTCGTAGAGCATCAGCGCGGTTTGGGAAACCGGATCCTTTTTAGAAAAAATCGGCCGGAAAAGCTTGAGGCCCTTGCCGCCCGCGTAATACATCCGAAACATCATGGAGCGGATGAGCTTGGGGTCAGCCAGAACTGATTTGATCTCCGGCCCGTCCTCAAAAAGAAGTGCCGAGACGTTCGCGTAAGGGCCGCTGTAGCGCTTCTCAATAAATTGGTCCCCGTCGCCGTAGAGCAGGCTCATCGGCTTGACGGCGGTTTTTTTCTCCGGCAGGACGATATAGGCTTCCTGACTTATCTGATTCACCCGAAGACCGTTTGTGAAAAATAGAATATCATTTTCGTTTTTTTCAACTCCGGCTTCCGGGGTATACTGCAAAAAGCCTCCGGAGATTTCCAATACACGGTCGAGGTAAGTCATCGGCTTCTTGCCCAACTTAAAAAACGGTTCTTCTTTCATGTTTTGCCGCATCTGACGCGCCTTCTGGAAATCCCACTGGGCCATCACCGTCACGACCGGGTTTTGCTCGATCAAATCATTGTAGAGAAATAAATAAGTCGGACGCAAATCGTTTTGCCCGTGGGTTAGAAGAAGGAGTTTTTTGCTCTCTTCAGCGTCTAAAACCTCCGCAAGTCTCTGGCGGGCTTTGCTCCGGCCCAGCGTCACGATCTCTTTAAGGAGCGCCACGGCTTCGGGCGCTTCCATCCCGCGAGATTCGAGGAGCTCCAGGGCGCCGTTATTGCCGGTGTTCAGCATGCGCAGAATCCCCGCGCACTCCCGCTCATTTTCAGTCACAAGGGCCCGGGCCATCCAATAGGTATCACGCAGATGCTGGGTTCCGCCGTCAAAGGTCACGGGACGGGCGGCAATCGCGGAAATAAAATATCCCGGCGGCCACCAGCTGTTAATAATGGCGTCCTCCGGCGTCTTTTGCTTGATCTCATGAAGCGCCTCAAACCAGGTATCGTTCATGATCGGTTCAATGCCGAGGGAAACGATATGCGCGGTCAAAAGCGGCATCGGCAGGAAAAGGACAAGCACCGGGAGCGCTGCCGCGAGCCCCGCGATTTTAAAAAAACGGGTCCGGGCAAGACCTCGCTCCAGTAATGTTTTAAAAATCGCGCCTAGGGCTTCGATCCCCCACATGACAAAAAAACAAAGCGGCAGGACAAAAAGGAGAGAGAAACGTTCCGTTTTGAGGGCCAGAACAAAAAAAGGAAAGGCAAAGGCGCTTAAAAAAACCCAATCGAAAAATTGCCGGGCGTCCCGGCTGCGCCACGCCTTGAACAAGGCCGCGGCCGCGCCGGCAAGGGCCACGGTGAAAGTCACGTAATTAGCGGTAAGAAAAATCAGCTTCTTGACCGTGATCCCCTGCGACTCCCCCACCGTCAGAAAAGCGCTCGGCCAAAGATCAAACTCCGCACGGGAAAACTTCAGAAGCGTTTCCCAACCGTACGTGAGCGAACTTAAAAATCCGGCCGGGGTGCGAAAAATAAACGCGGCGGGAATCGAAAAAAAGATAAAACTCAAGACGAACTTTCCTGCCCGGCCTGAAATTTCGGAATCTTTAAACGGTCCGGGAAGCTTCAGGATCCCCAGGGCCGGGAGAACACTTGCCGGAAGGATGAGGAGCATGAGCGGCCAGCCGGCCCAAAACAGGGAATACATGCCGGTCAGGAAAGCGGAGCCCACGCCTGCAAGCACCGGGCGGTTGGCCTTGCCGATCCCCCAGAAAAATACCGCCAGGATCAGGATCGGAAAGAGGTAATTATAAGGGTCCGTGTCGTACCAGCCAAAGGCGCTGCGCTGGATAAAAACCGGAGAGAGTAGGAGCGTCAGGGCCCCGGCAAACGAAGCCAAGACGCCTTTTTCCAAAATCCGGGTGAGCCAAAAAAACGCGAGCGTGACCAAGACGCAAAGGAAAACCGGGAAGAAACCCAGGGCCTCCATCATCTCGATTTTGGGATTCGCGAGGCGCAGCGCCCGGTACCAGATAAACCCGGCATAGGGATGAATCAAAAAAGCGGGCCACTCCCCCTTGGGGGCGTGCATCATGGGGTTGAAATATTTCCCCTCCTTAAATTGAGCACTCATCCGGCCGGTCTCTTCGATTTGCTTGGTTAAATACAAAAAATGATACGGATCGGCTTCGAGGAGATACCGGCGCGTGGAAGCGCGCGGGAGCGTGGGGGAAACATTTCGAGAAACCCGCTTCACGGTTTCATTAAACTGCTCCTTTTGGGAAAGCGCCAGAGTCTTGGCCGCCTCCCCGGCCCGCTGCCATTTTTCACTTTCACTCATCCCCGGAAACTGGCTGTCAAAACTTCCTTTGATCTGTTCGGTCATGGCCCGCGAAACCATCTGCACGGCCACCGAGCGTCCCATCCCCGACTGGCGCGCTTCGGGAAGTGAAAAAGGATACATTCTGAAATAAGTTCCAAGAGCGAGAACCGCGAGTACCGATAAAATCCGAAGGCTGGTTTGAAGTCCAGGAAAGTTCCTCACGGCGCACGGGTCGGATTCGGAAGGCAAAAAACCAGGAGATGTCATGGCTGACATCCTACCTCACCGCGCAAAACAATATAAGAGCATTCCCCACCTGGACCCGAACAGCCGGTCCGGGGAAAAACGGAGGGGAAGCACGTTGAGACCGCCTTTTTTGATAATGGTCATTCCCTCGTGAAGCGCTTCAAGCTGCCCGAGGGTAAAAGGCTCCTCATGAATCCCCGGCATCACCAGGGGTCTGACGACCTCCCACCAGGAATAGCGGTTTGGCACAAAAGTCGCGATCAGCCCGGCCGGACTTTTGACCTGGCGGAAGTGCCGCATCATGGTTTTCTGATCTTCTCCGCTGAAATGCTCGAGCAGCCCGTCGGTAAAAATAAAGTCAAAGGCCCGGGGATAGCGGGAGGCAAAATCCGGACGAAGCAGGTCTTCTTTTAAGTAGGCTTTCGATTGGCCGGAGGTCTGCTTTCGCGCAACCTCGAGAGCGTCTTCGGAGTAATCCAGGGTATAGACCTCGCAGCCTTCGGACAAAAAATAACGGGAAAAAAAACCGGAGCCGCATCCGGCGTCGAGGACTTTCATTCCCGGACGGAGTTCGGGCTTAAGAAGGGTCATGATCCGGATCTTGCTCCAGCTTTTTCGGGTGAACCGGGAGTCGGCGTTATGCCGCCAGAACTGATTCCAGTTTTCGCTCTTCGTCTGACTTTTCATGCGCGGGTTTGAGTTTGAGGCCGAAACGGAGGTAACCGGCCAGGGCCCCCAAAAACCATGCGAAGCTGCGCACGATTTGAAGTCCGATGCTGTAGAAAGCCACCGGCACATCCGCCTCTTTGAAGTAATACGGGAAGGGAATCCAGGCTGTGGCGAAAAGAAAGGCGAAGAGTCCGAGCGGAATAATCCGGCAACCCGGGAAAAGAGGCAGCAGGAATAAAGCCGCCGGGATCAGAGCTCCGGCCGCGAGGGCCTGGTATTTGTTCCACCGGTTGGTGTAAGTATCCCTGCTTAATTTTCCGGGATGATCGTTATAAACCATCACGCGGTCATAGGCGCGCCGGAACTGAATGCGCATATAATGTGCGAAGTTGTCCGGGTGATAATGCCCCACCACCGCCTGGGGCACGTACTTCATCTTATAACGGCTTGAAATCCGGTAAGTTAAATCCCAGTCTTCTCCGCTAGGGACACGGTACTTCTCTTTATACCCGCCGAGTTCCTCGAGGATCCGCCTGCGGATCGCGAGGTTGTAGGAGCCGTGCACGTCGATCTCGCCTTTGACGTTCCGGTACCGCCAGGCAATCTCATAGCCGATAAACCGTGCCAGAACGCTTTCGGAGTTTTGGGTCCGGTAAGTTCCCCCGGCCGCGCCGACCTCCTCCTCCTTGAAAGGTTCGATTAGGGATTCGACCCACTCCTCATCGGGCACGCAATCGCCGTCGGTAAAAAGGCAAAGGTCCGCGTGGGTGTTGCGCCAGGCTTTGTTGCGGGCCGTGGCCGGGCCGCGATTTTCCTGATAAAGATACCGAATCACGGGATGCTGCTGCGAGAATCCTTTGATAATCTCGGCCGTGCGGTCTGTGGAACCGTCGTCCACGACGATAATCTCATCGGGCATGCGCGTCTGTCTCAAAAGCGAGTTCAGGAGAAGCGAGATATTGTTTTCTTCGTTGTAAACCGCCGCGATGACCGCGACCCTCATGCCTCCCCGCTCGCAGAGCCCTCTATTTTTTTTCATACGCTTTTAGTCTCCTGACCCGTCAAGCCGCGGACGGTACGGTTTCCCGTTTTTCGGAATGGCAAGAAGCGCTGTCACAGGGTACGGAGGCGCCCGGCCGTTTCATGTCCCAGAGTTTGCGCAGAAAATAAAACGCTCCCTTGACAATGCGCGAGCGTTCACGCGGCTCCAGAATAAATTGCCGGATTTTTGAAGAAACGTACCCGGGGCGGAAATAAAACTCCCGCAGCGCCCGATCGCAGAAGCTTGTAATTTCCTGATTCGTGACCTCGGCCCGGTTGACCTGCGACATGTAATAGCCGGAGTCCTTCAACCAGTTTTCATAATTCTCGGTTTTCAGGTCCCCGCGCGCTTTGGCCTCTTCGTAGGCTCGCGTGCCCGGATAGACCATCATCGGGAAAAATTGAGCCGTATCCGGATTGATGGTTTTGGCCAATTCGAGCGTGTTGCGCATGGTCTTGCTCGTTTCACCGGGCCCGCCCAGAAGGAAACATCCGTGAACTAGGATCCCGGCCTTGCGGCAGGCCTCGACAAAGCGGTGTTCGGTTTTGACAAGTGCCCCGCCTTTTTTCATATTTTTAAGCAAGCTTTCGTCGGCGGATTCGAATCCGACGCAAAACAGGCGGCACCCGGCCCGTTTCATGAGTTTCAGGAGCTCCACATCGTCGAAATCCGCGCGCGCGTTTCCGGACCAGGTGACTTTCAGGCCCCGCCGCAGGATTTCTTCCGAGATTTCGCGCATCCGGTCTTTATCGAGCGTCATGGTGTCGTCTTCGAACATGATTTCTTTGTTGTGCGGCCAGGTCTTGACGATAAATTCCATCTCATCGACCACGTCTTTGACCGAGCGGGCCCTGTATCTTTGGCCCGTGATGGTCTGGGGGAAAACGCAATAGGTGCATTGGTACGGGCAGCCGCGGCCGCCCACGATCGTAATTTCGGGATGAAGCTGCGCGCCGTAGCTGTAATGCTCGATCGTGAGAAAATCTTTATAGATCAGGCTCGCCCAGGGGATTTCATCCATGTTGTTCTGCCACATGGGCCGCTCGCAATTTCTGAAAAACTGGCCTTCAAAGCGGTACGCCAAACCGGGAATCTTGGCGATCTGATCGCGCCGGCCGCCTTGGGAAAAGTGATTGGCCACATCCAGAATCGTAAAGTCATATTCGCCGATGACGGTGAAATCAAGATGCTTGGCCATCTGGAGAGTCTCGACCGGACGCGCGGTCGCGTGCGTGCCGACCAGCATGGTCATGGCTCCGGTCATCTCGGCTAAATCATCCATCACCCGCACGTCGTGACACACCGATGCCGTGACCGTGGTCGCAACAATCAGATCCGGCCCGAACTTCCGGATCCGGTCCTTGGTGCGCTCCAGGTCGTAGCGGTCCGCGGGCGCGTCAAGAAAATCGATCGTGTGTCCGCCTTTACGGGTAACGCCCGCGGCAAGGGCGAGATAAATGGGGTAATACAAAGTTCCGGAAGGGGCTACGCCGGGTGAACGGCTTTCTCGGGAATACCGTTCATGAAAGGGGATGTTCAGAAAAAAAACTTTCATGAAACCTCCTTCATTTCTCTAGATCAGAAAAATGCTTTTTAGTCCAAAAAACATCATTAACGAATTTGATCTAGTAGAAGTATACCCTAGGCTACTTTAATTGCAATTTCAGGAGGGCAAATAAAATAGGGATTTTTATCAGGCCTTAAAATGAGCCTGAAGGAAGAACTTTTGATTACCTAACTCTTTATATTCCAATAGGTTAGAGATTAATTCCAGACGCGAGAAAGACTCGCAAAGAGTCCTTATTTTATCAAGTTCAGTCTCGGAATAGTAGGCATGGATAAGCAAAATAAGGCCCCCGCTTTTAAGGCTCTGGGCCAGCCTATTTTGAATGCCCGCAAAAATCCGGCGGTGCCGCGCGTGCCCCAGATAAGTCAGGATATTAAAAAGCCAGATCCCTCCGTAGGTTTCAGGTTCGGGATAAAACGCGTCTAAACTTTTATGAATCAGACGCGCGTCCGGCGGTAACTTTTCCCGGGCCCGGGCAAGCGCTTTAGCTTCGATATCCGCCAGGTGATATTCCCGGATCAGGTCCCTCAAGGGAAAATAAAAATGCCCCTCCCCTCCCCCCGCGTCCAGCACCGGCGCCGAGCGCAGCGCGGGCGGCAGTTTCTCCATCTGCGCGCGGATCCAGGGAGCAAAAAATTCCGCGAGTCCCTGGCTTGACCAGGGATCTTCGAGCTCATAAAGAGAATCGAGTTTTTTTCGAAGGCGGCTTTTAAAAAACCAATAGCTTATTTTTTCAAATGAGCCCGGAGAAGACGCGCTTGAAGATTTTTTCCCTTTCATTCGGGAAGAAGATGCCGCCTGGGAAAGGCCCTCTTTCATCTTAAACTTTCACAAAGTCAAGAAAAGAGACCCGGTCCGCTTTGGGATCGTCCCCGAGAATGACGGCATCCCGTGCCTTCACCCCGGCTTTTCCGAGAGCCATCCGGAAAGCCTTGGGATGCGGCTTCTCAACGCCCGCTTCTTCGGAGGTTACGAGAAAATCAATGTAGCGTCCGATTCCGAGCTTGAGAATTTTTTGAAACTGGATGCGGGCCGTCAGGTTCGTCACGATCACGACTTTCTTGCCGCTCATTTTACAAACTTTCAGAAAAGGCAAAACCCAGGCATGGCGGCGCATGCACTTTAAAAAAGCGCGCCAGTAAAACTCCTCAAATCGAAGGGTGAGTAAAAAATCGGTCTTTCCCTCGAGGGATTCAAGCATGTCCTGAAAATAAAACAGCCTGGCGTGGGACGCGGCCTGCCCTTTGAGCCTCCGGTGAATCGCGCGGCGGCTGCGCTCATACCGGTTTTTGAATTCGGAAAAACCGACACCCCTGAAGCGCTTCTTGAAAAAACGCCACGCGGCTGCCAGCCCGGCCTCATGGCACGGCCGGTAGGCATAAAGCGTATTATCAAGATCCAGGAACACGGCCTTCTTGCCCTTGAGTTTTTGTTTTAAGCTTGCCATAGCTCGGGGTATTTCGTGCAGACCGCATCCAAGGAGTATGGGGCGAGCTGCTTTTTAAAATCAAGAATCCGTTCTTTGGGATGGCCCTGAAGTTCGGGGGAAACAAGGCAGAGCTTGAAGTGCTTTTTAAGCAACCTATCGTTGGCCTCGTTTAGAGGGAGCTTTTGAAAACAATCCACCCACACCCACCGGACCTTCCCGGCGAGCGCCAGACACTGCTCCACCGGTTCATACTCCGAGAATCGCACCGCGATATCAGACTCCCCTTTTTTAACAAGCTTGATCAGGGCCGGGAATGAAAGGTCCAGGAAAAAATAGTCCTTAACTCTGTAACGCTTCAAAAGTTCAAGGGCGGGCGCCTCCACGCCCTCGGATTTGACGTTCACGATCATCCATGCGTGGCGGTAGTGCTTTAGAAACTCCTCAAAATCAATGCCTTCTTTAAAAGGATCGTGCTGCAGGACAAGCCGCGTGCCGCGGTCGCGCAAATCAAGCTCAATGCCCATGGAAACAGGGACGGACGCGAGATCCTCGAGGGTGTTGATCCGGTGGCGGATCAAAAGCATCTAGACGCCTTCCTTGCGAAGCCTGTTCTTGAGTTCAACCATATACTGCCAGGTTCTCTTGATCAGTTTCCAACGGGTTTTAAAGTCACTCCCCCCGCCGCCCTTGGCCTCTCCGTAGAGCCTGTTTTTAAAATCTACGTCCAGGGTCACGATCTTATAGCCGAGTTTGTGCGCCGCATAAAGCAAATAAAGATCGAGAGAAAAATCATGAGGCGGATGTTTCATGGCCTCATAAAGCGCGCGCGGGAAAAGCTTGGGCTGGGCATTGATCTCGCTTAACGGAGCGCCGAGCATAAGGCTTGCGAGCGCCTGCATCCCGAACGAAAAAACCCGCTCACTTAAAGCGCGGTTCTGCCGGAATCCTTTGACGAGAACCCCGGCGCCTTTGCCGGCCTCGCTTAAATAAAGCGCGTAGGCTTTCATCACATCCGCCGGATCGGTCTGCAGATCGGCGTGGGTCCAGGCCAGGACATCCCCCCAGGCCTCCTTCAGTCCGGCAAGGATCCCGAAGCCGTAGCCCTGATTTTTTTCAACGCGCACTTTTCGCACAAAGCCGTAGCCGTGACGTCGGGTTTCTTCCTCGATCACGCGCGCGCTTTCATCCCGCGAGCCGTTGTCCACCAGAACGAGTTCAACATCGCCGCGGCTCTCAAAAGACCGCGCAAAATTTTTAAGCACCGTCGGGATATTTTTTTCTTCGTTATAACAGGGGATCACCACCGAAAGCCCGACCGGCTTCAGGGCATCGCGGGGGGTCATGACGCGCCGGCCTTTCGCAGCTCCCGCCTTGCGGCTTTGCCGTAAGGGTGAAACCATGCCTGCTTAAAAAAGCGCTGCCAGTACTCGTAGGTCCGAAGATCGTTCGGAGTCCCCCAGGAAGCGTATTTCCCGACTTCAAAAACGCGCACGTCCAAACCCGCCTTGATCAAATAATTTATGCACTGATCAATATAAAACTCTCCGTTGATACGGCTGTCTTCGGCAATCATTTTCTTGGCGTGCTCGGAAAAATAGCGCGCCTTTTTAAACCAAAAGGAACCGATGATCGCGTGATGCTCGGCCGGATCGCCTGCAAGCGGGACTTTCACCGAGACCCGCCGCGCCCTTCCGGATCGATCGGTCTCAACCCAGCCGTACATTTTCGGGTTGCGCCGCACCATGGGATTATGGCGATAGGTAAAAATAAGGCTGTCGCAGGCGCCGGGGCCTTCAATGAGAGGCTTCAGAACCGAGGGATCCCAGAGAATCGAGTGGTCGCAGGCCCCGATTAAAAGCGGCCCTTCCGGATCCCAGAAGGGTTCGGCAAGAAGCGCGGTGCAGGCCTGCCCCTGCGTGAGTTCCTCAATCACTTTGATTTCAGCGCCCGGAAACGCGTTCGTGAGCGCGGCCTCTCCTTCGGGGCTCCCGAGTTCGCGGCGGGTGATAAAAAGATAACGATCCCCTCTCGGAAGCTCCTCGGCAGAGCGGCGGACCATAAAGGAATCGTCCACCGGAATATAAGGTTTCGGGACCCGGTAGCCCTCGTCGCTGAAACGTTTGCCTGCTCCGGCCATGAGAATCACTACGCGCATGGGATAACTTCTGAACGGGGCCGGATTCTCCTTCGCACGGAAATAGCCCGACCAGTATTGATACTCTTCAAGATCCTCCGGGGTTCCCCATTGCAGCATAAAAGGGATTTCATAAATAGAAATTTTAAGGCCGTCCTCTTTCATAAGCTGAAAAACCTGGCTCGCGTAGAATTCGCCGTTGATCCGCCACTCGGGCCGTGCTTCGATGGCCTGAAAATATTTTTTAAGGTTGCGGCCTTTTTTGAAATAATAGGTTCCCGAGCTCGTCCAATCCTCCATCTTGGTCTTGTGCCAGGAATGTTTTTCGCGGATCTCTTTCATCCAGAGACCTTCGCTCGCAAGCGTGGCGTAAAGATTGGGCCCAAGCAGGTGCGGGTGAAATCCCCGGTAACAGATCACGGCCCCGTCGCAGCCGTTCTCGGAAACGGTGCGCTTAAAATCTTCATAGTCCCAGGCCCATGAAAAATCGCAGTAGTTGACGATCACCGCCTCTTCATCACGGACCGCCTCAAACATCCGGCGAATACTGGCCACGGGGCCCTCCCTCTGGTAGGGCATGACGATGATTTTAGCCGACGGCGCGAGGCCTGTGAGCGTTTCAAGGATGGCTCCGGCCTCGGCGTGCTCGTGATTGACGCCGAAAGCAAAGTCATCGTCCGCCGAAAAGTTATGGAGGATATGTTCAATCACGGGAATCCCGTCCACCCGAATAAGCGGTTTGGGTTCCCTGTAGCCGGCTTTTAAAAAGCGCTTGCCCATGCCGGCCATGGGGATCAACACTTTCATCGGACGGTTTTCCAAAATTTCTGGCGGTATTTTTCTTCTTCCATGCCAAGAAGGAATTCAATCTCCGAAGGCTTGAGCCCGACCGGCTCCCAGCCCTTGGCCCGGATCAGCCAGAGAAGGCTTTTGGCGAAAAGAGAGGTTTCATGAAAGGCCCGGGTGATTTTTTCGGAAAGGTTCGCGCGCTCGCCCCCGGCATAAACGGCATGGTCCGGCGTAAAATAGCATCCCGGCGCGGGCGTGGGCAGTTCCGCTGCGGCCGGCAGCGGTCCGAAAAAGGCTTCGAGTTTGAGAACCGTCCGTTCATGGAGCTCCAGGACCCGATCCTTGGTCCGGGCCGAAACAAAAAAGCCGTGATTCTGCAGAAAAAGAACCTCCGCCTCCGGCGCCGTGATTCCGGATGCGCTCCGGGATTCTTTTATTTTTTGATAGAGACGCTCCCCCGGAGCCGCGTAACCGATCCAGTGATAAAAATTTTCCGCAAAGAGCTCTTTAAAATGCGCGCTTCCTTGCCTTGAACAAACCAGCGCCCCGACCGCGATCGGGTGCGTGTGCATCACATAAGTCCCTAAGAGGGTGTGCAAAGGCGCTTCGAGAGAAAGCCTCTCGCCCTCACGGCATTCGGCCTGCCCCGTGGCAAGATCAAGAATCGCGTAACCGCTTTTCTCGTCCACGTCTTCGAGGAAATACCCCGAGGCCTTCACCACCATGCGCCCCGAGGCCTTGACCGAGCAGTTGCCGCCTCCGCCCTGGACCAGGCGCGGATGCTCGGCGGCACGCGCTGAAAGTTCCGCATGCTCACGGATGGCCGCTTTGAGGCTCTCTTCCATAAAAAATTTTAGCGGGCCTTCATTTTGTGGTTGTAAAGAAGAAGAAAGACAAGCTGGCTCACGCCGTTATGATTTTTGAGCCATCCTTTGGGATTGATCCCGAGCTCATCAAAATTGAACCCCAGATCATACGCAAGGGTCATCACTTCCGACGCCTTGAGCGTTCCCTGGACATGGAGCTCCTGCTCATGGACTGAACTGATATGTTCCACTTGAAGCGTCGGAATCTTGGCAAGCAGGACGGCAAGCCCTCCGAGATTGACGCTATTATCAAGGCGGTAAACGGTTTTAAAGGGGATTTTGCCGCTCTCGGAACTCTTGGCCTCATCAAACTCAAGTACCGCGTAACGGATCACAAGATCCGCGAAATCCTTCTGCGGCAGGACATGGCGGGCGCGGTCTTCCTCGCGCGCGGCGAGCTGGCGCGCCACGTCCCCGGGTTTATAACCGCGCCGGGCAACGTCACGGCGGGTCTTCCAGAGCTGGCGCAATTTCTCTTCCGGTTCCATGAAAATTTTAATGGCCATCATATCGCGCATTTGTTTCAGGTAAAAAGGGTGAAGGCCCACAAAAAAAATGAATTTGCTCGGCTCAATTTCGGCGGGGTTGGTAAATTTTCCGCTGGCATGATCATAGCGGACCATTTCGATCGCGCGGCCGTCCTTTAAGGCCACGGCAAGCTCCATGCTTTCATGAAGCCGGTTGGCCGAGGGATTCAGATGGGTGTAAACGCTCCAATGCTCATCTCCCCGCTCCCATTTGTGGAAATTGTCCCCCAGAATCGGAATCGAGCGCGACTTGCCGACCAGGTTTCTCAAAACTGCGAGCAATGTGTGCTTGCCTGAAGCGCTGTCGCCGCCGATGCCGATCAAAAGCGGGGCTTCGGCAATCCGTAGTTCCTCGTTTTTACGCACCCCCAGGTGAAACATCCAAAGCGCGATGAATCCGACCGAGGACATCACCACCGAAAGCGCCAGATCCCGCACCGGCAGGCTTGTGCGGCCCAGAAAGGGTGGGTCCTTTTCAAAGAAAAAAAGGAAGTAGATCATATAAACCGCGTTATAAATCACAAAAGGAGCCCGGGAATATTCCTTATTGTGAATATAAAAATAGACCAGAAACGGAAGCGACCAGAGAAACCATCCCGGCATGGGCGGCACAAAAACGACCAGGCAGGCGAAAACGATCCCGAGAAACATGAGCAGAATCTCGCGGTTCAATTTTTTATAGGAAGCGAATTTGATAAAAAGCAGCATCACCACCGTCGGGCAGACGACAAGTTTTAGGGAAGAAGACACCGGGATCACAAAGTCGAAGAATTTTTTCTGCTCGGGAGAATTAAAAACCATTTGGCGGAAGCCTTCCGACCCCAGATACGGGAGAAGGAGCAAAAAGTAAACCCCCGTGAAAAGCGCGAAAAAGCCGGCCAAACGCCAGAGCGGAAGACGCTTTTTAAAGAGAAACACGCCGATGAAAGGAAGCGCGATCAGGACGTGGCTTTTGGTGGCTGCCGCAAGCGCAAAAAGCAGAAAAGCCGCGAGGTACCGGCTTCGGAGCAGAAGCAAAAGTCCCGAGAAAAAAATCGCGGTCGGAATGATATCAAGCTGGCCGTGCACGTAATTAATAAAAAAAACAATCGGGGAACACCAGTAGATAAGAAGAACCTTGCGCGGCTGGGTCGGGAATAGCTTCAGGATTTGGAAGCAAAGCACCGCGTCAAAAAGGAGCAGCGGCAGACGCATCATAAAGAGATGGAAAGCGGTGACGGTCTGCCAGTCACCGGGGAAAAAGGGCGAGAAAAGAAGCCGCGGGAAGGCCATAATCGCGAGCATCGCCGTCGGGTAGGGAAACATCCGGGTCTGGCCGAGCTTATAAAAGAAATCCCAGGGATTTGAGAGCCCCGAGAGCGCGAACCAGTTCAGGAAGGGAATAAAAAATTCGGTCATGTACGGAGATCCGAGAAAGAAAGACGCAGTTAACTTGAGGCTTAGCGGGGCCAGAAATAGCCCGCTTTGCCAGACCGGCTTCTGGGAATTTCTTTCGGCGGAAGGAATCATCCTTAGGATGCCCCGTTTAGCTTTTTCTAAAAACCCCGAGCCGGCAGCCCAGGTAGTTGGTGAGCGTTGACTGAAGGATCACGATCAAGTTGGCCGCTTTGGGCAGGAGATGGGCTTTTTCCACAAGGATAAAAAGGGTGATCGAACTAAGCCCGAGCGAAACGGCGTAAACCAAACCATAGAAGACCGCATGGCGAAAACCAAGCCCGGGTCCGGCCTGAAAGGTATAGACGGCATTTAAGAAAAATCCCGCTGCGACTCCGGCGAAATACCCAATCCAGCTCGCGAAAAGATAATAAACGCCCAGCATCTGCAAAAGAACCCAAAAGGTTGTGTAATTTAAAAGGGTTGAGAAAGCGCCGACCGCCAGAAAAAGCACGCCCTTGCGCACTTCAGGATGCGAAAAGAAAAATCCCATCTCGATTCCCCTAAAAGCCTACCCGACAGGCGTTCTAAGTGCAAACCGCACTTTGGCTTAAGGACACATCTATTA
>JAHFHI010000003.1:9408-14101 GCA_023246995.1 Candidatus Omnitrophota bacterium | reverse complement strand
TGCTCTGCTCGCACGCGCGCGTCGATGCCCAGAAAGTGCGCACCGGTTATCTCTCGCATCAGGACTGGCCGAAACTGACCAGCGCGGCCGGCAAACTTTCGGAAGCCCCTCTTTTTATCGATGACACGCCCGGCCAGACCGTGCTTGAAGTGCGCGCCAAAGCCCGCCGGCTTAAGATGCAGCAAAATATCCAGCTCGTGGTGGTCGACTATCTTCAGCTCATGCAGGGATCGAGTCAGGCCGAAAGCCGCCAGCAGGAAATTTCAGAAATCTCGCGGTCTCTAAAGGCCTTGGCCCGCGAGATCCGGGTTCCCGTGATTGCCGTAAGCCAGCTTTCGCGGGCGGTGGAAAGCCGCACCGGGAACCGGCCCCAGCTCTCGGATCTGCGCGAGTCCGGGGCCATTGAACAGGACGCCGACGTGGTGGTTTTTCTTTTCCGCGAAGAGTATTACAACCCCACCGAGGAGAACAGGAACAAAGCCGAAGCGATTATTTCCAAACAGCGTAACGGGCCCACAGGCTCGATCGAACTTCTTTTCTTAAAGGATTGGACGCGATTTGAAAACCCGGAATTCCACCGCTCCGAGGAAAGTGTCTCATGAAGCCCGCCGGTATTTTTTTTAAAAAAATAACTTTGCTCGGGCTTCTTATTTTCACGGTTTCGGCAAGGTTTCACCCCTGCGCGGTTTTGGCCGAGGAGAACGCTCCGCCGGCCGGGGAAGCCGCCGAAACACCCGCGGCTTCCGGCCAGGACGCTTCACCGGCGCATCCCAATACCATTACGGAAATCGAGGTTCGGGGCAACCAGATCGTCAGCACCAACACGGTCTTAAGCAAAATCCGCTCCCGGGCAGGCGAGCCGCTTGTCCAGGAAACCGTTAATGAAGACCTGAAACGGCTTTACGCGGCCGGATATTTTCAGGACATCCGCATGGAGGTCGAAGAAGTTGAGAAGGGCTACAAGCTTGTGATCGTCACGGTCGAGAAACCCATTGTTCGCGAAATTCGTTTTGAAGGATTCACCGCCGTCAAAGAAGACAAGCTCCGCAAGGAAATTAAGCTGATTGAAGGGCAGATCCTGGACCGTAAACAAATCAAGGCCGGGACGGAAGCCATTCGCAAGCTTTATACGGACAAGGGATTCCGCTTTGCGGATCTGCGCTCCGACATCAGCATGAACCCCCGCACCCAGGAAGCCACGGTCACGATCCGGATCGTGGAGGGCGAGAAATTCAGAATTAAAAACGTTGCCTTTGAGGGGGTCACGGCCTTCAAGACCAAGAAAATTTCAAAGCTGATGAAGACCAAGCGCAAGCGCTGGTTCCGCTCCGGAGTATTCAAGGAAGACGTTTTTCGAAAAGACCTTGAACGCATCCGGCTTTTCTACCAGCAGGAAGGCTATCTGGACGTCAAGGCCGAGCCCGCCTTCGAGTATGACAAAAAAGAGCAGTGGATTTTTATCAAGCTTCAGGTGGAAGAAGGCAAGCACTACGTCACCGGGGAAATTAAAATCGGCGGGAACCGCCTTTTTCCGGAATCCGAAATTTGGCAGGAGCTTGAGATGCTGCCCGGCCAGACTTATTCCCAATATTACCTGTCCAAGGATATTGAAAAGATCGTCGATTATTACCACCGCCTGGGCTACATGGATGCCCGGGTTATTCCGGACGTGAAACTTAATCGCGACACCGGCAAAGTGGATATTGCCTATGACATTCAGGAGGGGGATCTTTATTTTGTCGAAAAAGTCGTGGTCCGCGGCAACACCAAGACCAAGGATATCGTGATCCGCCGCGAACTTCGAATCCGCCCGGGAGAGCGCTTTGACGGCGGGAAAATCGACAAATCCAAGCAGCGTCTTGAAAATCTCGATTATTTTGAAGACATTACTTATGACACCGAACCCGGCTCGGCGGCAAACCGTAAAAACCTGGTTTTCCGGGTCAAAGAGAAAAGGACCGGGGAACTTTCTTTCGGCGGCGGCGTCAGCTCCGTCGACGGATTCGTGGGCTTCGGAGAAATTTCCCAGAAAAATTTTGATTTTTCAAACTGGCCCCGCTTTACGGGCGCGGGCCAATCCCTTGCCTTAAAGGCCAGAGTCGGATCCATCAGCAGGAACTATGAGCTTAGCTTTTTAGAGCCCTACCTTTTGGGAAAGCCGGTTTCCATGGGCGTGGATCTTTATAACACCCACCGCGATAATGAAAATGTCGACTTCGACGAAGACCGGATCGGGAGCGGGGTTACTTTTTCACGGCTCTTTAAGGATGTGTTTCGTCTCGGCACGGGCTATACCCTGGAGCGCGTCAAGCTTGAAAATCTTTCGGATGACGCGCCGCTGACCGTGCGAAATTTTGCGGGGAGCAATTGGCTGTCGCGATGGAAACCGATCATTACTTCCTATGACACCCGCGATAATATTTTCAATCCCACGAAGGGCTTGCTGGCGACTTTCACGGGCGAGCTGGTGGGAAGTTTTCTCGGGGGCGACCAGGATTTTTATACGCTGCAATCCAGTTTTTCCCAGTACTTTACTTTTTTCAAAAAACATCTGTTTGAGTATAAAGTCCGTCTCGGGACTGCGCAGGATTTCGGGGATTCTCCGGAGGTTCCCGTTTTTGACCGCTTTTACGCCGGCGGCCTCGGAACGGTGCGCGGTTACAATTACCGGCGGGTCGGGCCGATTGAGGCCGGGGACGCGATCGGCGGACAGACCATGGTTCTCGGTAATTTTGAATATACCATTCCCGTTCCCAAGCTTGAAATTCTCAAGACCGCTTTTTTCATCGATGCCGGGCATATCAACCGGGAATCGTACAAGGTCGATTTCGGGAATTTCGCGGTGAGCGTCGGGCCCGGGATTAAGATCAAAACGCCCATTGGACCGCTCGCTTTTTACTACGGCCTGCCGATCGCAAACAAGGACACCGAGGACGAAAACGGACGTTTCGAATTCAGTCTAAGCCGCGGTTTTTAAATAAAAAGAGTAACCATTAAAGAGGAGAACGTTCCATGAAAAAGGAAAGAATTCTGGTTTTGGGGCTGATGGCTTTAACTTTAACGGGAAATTTCTCCGGCCGGCTTTGGGCCGAAGACGCCGCGGCCGGCAAAACGGCATTTGTCGACGTCGCCAAGGTTTTTGATACCTATCAGAAGACCAAGGATAACGACCAGGTGCTGCAGGCGACGGGAAAGAAAAAGGAAGAGGAGCGCGAGACTCTGGTGAAGGAAATCCGTCAGATGAAAGACGAACTCGTGCTTTTGGCCGACGATGCCAAGGCCAAAAAGCAGGAAGAGCTCAATAACAAGGTCCGGGCCTTGGAAGAGTTTGACCGCGCCACGCGCCAGGCTTTGGGCGAACAGCGCAATCAGGTGCTGCGTGAAATCTTCAAGGATATCGACGATACCGTGAAACGCTACGGCGAGCGCAAAGGCCTTGAATTCGTTTTTAATGAACGGGCTCTTCTTTACGGAGCTCCCAAGTTTGACATCACCCAGGACATTATCACCGAGCTCAATAACGACTTCGCGGCGCGCAAAAAGCAGTAAGCATGAGTTTCCAGCGGACGCTTAAGCAAACGGTAAGCTTCGAAGGCCAGGGCCTTCACACGGGCCGCTCGGTCCGGCTCACCGTCCATCCCGCGTCCGCGGATACAGGAGTTCTTTTTTGCCGGACGGATCTTGATCCCAAGCTCCGGGTCCGCGCGCTTGTCGGCAATGTCCGAAGCGACGAACTCCGCCAGACGGCCCTCGTGGTGGGAAGCGGAATCATCCGCACGATTGAACACCTGATGGCCGCTTTTCATGGCCTCGGGGTCGACAATGCGCTCGTGGAAGTCGACGGCGATGAGCTCCCGGGCATGGACGGGAGCGCCAAGGAGTATAGTGCGGCGATCGTGCAGGCCGGCCTTGAGGAACAGGGTTCGGCGCCGCGGCGGTGGCTTGAGGTTAAGAGGCCCATTTTTATTGACCGCGGCGATCAGTCGATCATCGCGCTTCCGGCGCCTCACCTTACGATTTCCTATACCTTAAGTTACAAGGGGCATGAGGATTTACGCGACCAATACCTCTCGACCACCGTGCTTCCGGAAATCTTTGAGCGTGAGCTCGCCCCGGCCCGGACTTTTTGCCTGAAGCAGGAGGCTGAAGCCCTTTTAGCTCAAGGGTTTGGCAAGGGTGCCAACGTCAAGAACACGCTTGTTTTTGAGCGCAATCAGCCCATCGAAAACACACTTCGCTTTGAAAATGAGGCTTGCCGTCATAAAATAATGGATCTCCTGGGCGATCTCTACCTGGCCGGGGGACCGCTTAAGGCTCATGTCATCGCAACCCGGAGCGGGCACGCCCTTAACGTGGAATTCGTCAAGGAGCTTATGAACCAGCAAGCGGAAAATGCACCCCTTTCGTTTGGACCGGTTTTGAATGTCACCGACATTCAAAAGATCATCCCGCACCGGTACCCGTTTTTTTTTATCGACCGGATCGAGCATTTTGTGCCCGGCCAGAGGGCCGTCGGCTACAAACTTGTCACGATGAATGACTATTTTTTTCAGGGCCATTTTCCCGGGCATCCGGTGATGCCCGGGGTTTTAATTATTGAAGCCATGGCCCAGGTGGGCGGCGTGATTATGCTCAGCAAGCCCGAGAACCGCAATAAGATCGCCTATTTTATGAGCATTGACTCGGCGAAATT
>JAHFHI010000003.1:0-9398 GCA_023246995.1 Candidatus Omnitrophota bacterium | reverse complement strand
CGGTTGCGCCGGGCGATGAGCTTAGAATGGAGGTTGAGGTTCAAAAAATTCGGGCCCGGACCGGCCAGTGCGCCGGGAGGGCCTATGTGGGGGAGAAACTCGTATGCGAAGCGGAAGTGAAATTTGCGGTAGTCGACAGGTGAGGATCCATCCCACCGCGATCGTTCACCCGGACGCGGAATTGGGAGAGGGGGTCCAGGTAGGGCCGTATTCCCTGATCGAGGGGACCGTCAAGATAGGCCCGAATACAATTGTCGGAGCCCGGGTCAGCATTGAGGGCCACACCACGATCGGGGCGGAGAACGAATTTTTTACCGGCGCGGTGATCGGAAGCCGGACCCAGGACAAGAAATTCGACGGCGGTATCAGCTATCTTCGGATCGGAGACCGCAATACAATCCGCGAATACGTGACCATCAATCCCGGAACCAAGGAAGGGACCGAGACGGTCATCGGCCATGACAACCTTTTGATGGCCTACGCGCATGTCGCCCACGACTGCGTGATTAAAAACCACACTATCCTTGCCAATTCCGGAACGCTCGCGGGCCATGTCACGCTCGAAGACCGGGCCATTATCGGAGGCCTTAGCGCGGTGCATCAGTTTGTGAGGATCGGAAGTCTGGCTTTGATCGGAGGGTGCTCCAAGGTGGTTCAGGACGTGCCGCCCTTTATGATCGCTGACGGTCATCCGGCGCGGGTTTACAGCCTTAATCTCGTCGGGCTTGAGCGGGCGTGTTATAGCGTCGAGGAAAAAACCGCGCTCAAGAAAGCTTTTAAGACCGTGTTTCGTTCCGGCCTTACGCTCAAGAAGGCCCTGGCCGAGCTTGAAAAACAGGCGGGTTCCTCCCCGGCCACGAGCCAGCTTTTCGAATTTCTGAAAACCTCCCAGCGCGGCATCGGCCGCTAAAACTTCCATGAAAACCGTGGGGATCATCGCAGGAAACGGACGTTTTCCCGTGCTTGCGGCCAAAGAAGCGCGCCGGGAAGGTTACCGGGTCGTGGTGAGCGCCATCGAGCAGGAGGCGGAATCGGCTCTTGAAAAAATGGCCGACGCCTTTGAGTGGATGAAAGTCGGAGAGCTCAAAAAACTCGTGAAGTTTTTCCGTTCCGAGGGCGTTCACGAGGCCATCATGGCCGGCAAGATCGAAAAGGTCCGGCTCTTTAAGGAAAACGTGAGGCCGGATCTCGACATGATCCAGGTGCTCATGAAAACGCGCGACTTCAGGGATGACTCCCTGCTCGGTGGGATTGCCGATTATCTTCACGACAAGGGCATTGACCTTATGGACTCGACTTACTTTATGAAAGAAGCGCTTCCCAAAACCGGCGTGCTCGGCCGCAAAAAACCCTCGGGGGAAATTCTCGAAGACCTTGCCTTTGGTTTCAAGACCGCTAAGTCTCTTGCCGCGCTTGACATCGGGCAGACGGTCGTCGTGAAAAAAAAGGCGGTCCTCGCCCTTGAAGCGATTGAAGGAACCGATCAGGCGATTCTTCGCGGGGGCGAACTCGGCGGAGGAAAAGTCACGGTCGTCAAGGTCGCGAAACCCAAACAGGACATGCGTTTCGACGTTCCGGCCGTGGGGATGAGAACGCTTAAGGCTCTTGCCGCCGTTCATGCCCAAGCCTTCGGATTTGAAGCCGGGAAAACGCTTTTCATCGACCAGGAAGATTTTATCCGGCGCGCCGATGAAAAAGGCATTGTTTTAGTCGGGCTTGAAGAGGGCCGGGAACTGGCCGCCAAAGCATGAATAAGCATTCTTCCCATCCGCCCGCGGGGGATAAAAAAAAGCAGCCTGTGACCGGGCTCAAGCGCGAGATCACCGAACTGACCGCCCTTTACGAGATCTCCAAAGCCCTCAACCTTTCGACGGATCTTCGCGCAACCATGACCGAGGTTATGCGCATTCTTCATGAAAACCTCGGCATGGAGCGCGGCACGCTGACCTTACTCGACGCCAAGACGGGCGAGCTTTCGATCGAAATCGCGCACGGACTCGGCCAGGCCCAGAAGGAACGCGGCCGTTACCGTGTGGGCGAAGGCATCACCGGAAAGGTCGTGGAAGCGGGCGAACCGGTGGTGGTACCCAACGTAGGCAGCGAGCCGCTTTTTTTAAACAGGACCCGGGCCCGGGGAGACTTGAAGCGGAGCAACATCTCTTTTATCTGCGTGCCGATCAAGCTCGACCAAAAGACCATCGGAGCCCTTAGCGTGGACCGTCTTTTTCAGGAGAACATTTCTTTTGAGGAGGACTTAAGGCTGCTGACGATTATCAGCTCCATGGTGGGGCAGGCCGTGCGGATTCATCAAATGTATGAAGATGAAAAAGAGGAGCTGACGCACGAGAACATCCTGCTTAAGCAGGAGCTTAAGAAAAAATTTCATCCCGCCAACATTATCGGGGAATCTAAGCGCATGGCCGACGTCTATGCATCGATCGAGCTTGTGAGCCAGACAAGGGCCACGGTGGTCTTGCGCGGCGAAAGCGGCACCGGCAAGGAGCTTGTGGCGCATGCGGTTCATTATAATAGTGAGCGTTCCGACGGTCCTTTCATTAAAATTTCCTGCGCCGCGCTTCCGGAAACGCTTCTTGAAAGCGAGCTCTTTGGCTATGAGAAGGGGGCCTTTACCGGAGCGGCATCGACCAAGGCCGGAAGATTTGAGATGGCCCATGGAGGAACTCTTTTTCTTGATGAAATCGGGGACATCTCCGCGAGCACGCAGGTCAAACTGCTGCGTGTGATTCAGGAAAAAGAGTTTGAGCGGCTGGGAGGGACCCAAACTCTGCGCGTCGATATCCGGCTTATTACCGCGACCAATAAGGATCTTGAAGCCGAGGTCCAGGCCGGGCGTTTCCGCGAGGACCTTTATTACCGCTTAAACGTGATTCCCATTTTTCTTCCGCCGCTTCGCGAGCGCCGGGAAGATATTCCTGTTTTGGTGAAGCATTTTCTTGAAAAGTCAAATCGCGAAAACCGCAAGCAGGTCCGCTATATTTCGGACGCGGCCATGGACTATCTGGTTCATTATTCCTGGCCCGGGAACGTGCGCGAGCTCGAGAACGCGGTGGAAAGGGCCGTCATCCTGTGTCCGGGAGATACCCTTAGCCCGGAACTCTTTCCCATTCCGGGGGTAAAAAAAAATTCGCAGCCCGGGGCGGTTTCCGAAAGCGCGATGGGAATCAAGACCGGAGACCGTTCCCTGATAGAAGTGGTCGCGGATGTTGAAAAATCTATGATTTCCGAAGCCCTGCTCAAAAGCGGGGGAAATCAGCGCAAGGCGGCGCAGGATCTGGGCGTTACCGAGCGTATTCTGGGGTATAAGATCAAAACCTACGGCCTCAAATAATCCAGCGGGGTTTCTTTCCCAAAAGTTTAGAAAAAATCTCGACAAATTGGTATCCCGAAGCTTGCTTATCACAAAATTGTACCGTGATATAAACGATCATAAGCGATCATTGAAGATCAATCAAGATCATTTGAATCTTTAAATAATTGGCATGCTGTTTGCTCCTTACCAAGATCCTACAGGGTCTTTTGAGAATTCACACAAGGAGGAACCCGTGGAACTTAAAGTTGCGATAGATACGGTTTGGGTTCTTGTCACAGGGATGCTCGTGTTCTTTATGAACCTGGGTTTTGCCTGTGTCGAGGCCGGCTTTCAGCAGAGCAAGAACTGCGTCAATATTTTGTCCAAAAATTTCGTCGTGTTTGCCTGTTCCACGGTGGCGTTCTGGTTCATCGGATACGGTTTGATGTTTGGGGACGGCTCGCCTTTTGTGGGGTTACAAGGGCTTCTGATGATTGGCGGGGCGGATAACAGCCCGGCTACCGGAGATGCCTATAAGGGTGTATACAGCGCGCTTAGCTGGACGGGTGTTCCGCTTGCGGCAAAGTTTTTCTTTGAGCTGGTTTTTGCCGGGACGGCGGCCACGATTGTTTCGGGGTCTGTCGGGGGCCGCATCAAGTATTTTTCGTTCATCATCTTTTCCTTCATTATGGTAGGGCTTATTTATCCTGTCACGGGTCACTGGATTTGGGGCGGCGGGTGGCTGGCAAAAGCCGGGTTCTGGGATTTCGCGGGTTCCACGGTGGTGCACTCGGTCGGCGGATGGGCGGCTTTGACGGGCGCGATTATTTTAGGTCCCCGTTTCGGGAAGTTCGGGCCCAAAGCAGGGCAGATTAACGCCATTCCCGGGCATAATATGTCTCTGGCCATGATCGGCACTTTGGTTCTTTGGCTCGGATGGTTTGGTTTTAACCCGGGCAGCACGATGGCCGCAGACCCGCGGCTTATTGCCCATATCTGCCTCACGACCAATATGGCGGCCTGCACCGGAGTTTTGGGCGCGACCTTCATGTCCTGGGTGTTTTTGAAAAAACCGGATTTGGGCATGACCATTAACGGCTGTCTAGCCGGGCTCGTTGCGATAACCGCGTCTTGCGCTTTTGTCAGTGTCGCAAGCGCGGGCATTATCGGCTTGATCGGCGGTTTGATTGTAGTGCCGGCGGTTATTTTTTTTGACAAAGCCCATGTGGACGATCCGGTCGGTGCTACGGCCGTTCACCTTGTCAACGGCGTTCTCGGCACGATCTGTGTCGGACTTTTTTCTGAAGACTGGGTCAGCCCCAACACGACCGGGAACGGTTTATTTTTTGGCGGCGGGACGAAGCTTCTTATGGCCCAAATGACGGGTGTTTTGGCGGTTGCCGTTTTCACGCTGGTCACGTCCGCAGTCGCATGGTATGTCATCAAAGCTCTCTTTGGGCTCCGCGTGACGCTGCAGGAAGAAATCGAGGGTTTGGATATCGGCGAGCATGGCAATCAGGCCTACCCCGATTTTGTGGCGCGCAAAACGTATGCGTATTCCCAGAGCACGGCGAGCCTCTCGAATGCTTCCCGGCCGTTACCCGCAAAGAAAAAAGAAACGCAAGAGGTGTTCTCATGAAAAAGATCGAAGCCATTATCCGGCCCGAAAAACTCGACACCGTCCGGCAGGCGCTGGAGGAATCGGGTTATCCCGGCATCACGATCACTGAAATTGAGGGCCACGGCATGCAGCGCGGAACTGTGCAGCAGTGGCGCGGAGAGAAATATAAGCTCGATTTTCTCCCGAAAGTAAAAGTCGAGATCGTTTGCGTGGAGGAAGATTCGGAAAAAATTATTCAGACGATTCTTGAAGCGGCTTTCACGGGCGGCGTCGGCGACGGCAAGATTTTTGTCACCGAAGTCGACGAGGTTGTGCGCATCCGCACCCGCGAGCGGGGCGAAAGGGCTCTGGTCTAAAGAGTCCACCAAGGCCTTGATTTTCAAGCTTTACAAGGCCTGTATCTGTGAGTATCATGGGGGGCCTTTCTGGAAAAGAAAGGCTCCCTTAATAACATCCCAACGGAGGCATTTCGATGACAACGCTAGTAACAGTAAAGGATCCGGAGAAGGAGCTTGTGCAAGCCACCCGCCCCACGACTCCGGAAGAAGTAAAGCATTACATTAAAGAGCACAACATTCAGGTCGTCGACCTGAAGTTCAACGACCTCCCCGGTTTGTGGCAGCACTTTTCGATCCCGGCGGCGGACTTGACGGACTATGAAAAGGTCGAAAAGAGCATCTGGGTGGAAGGGATTGGTTTTGACGGTTCCAGCATCCGCGGTTTTCAGAAGATTCAGGAAAGCGATATGCTCCTCATTCCGGATCCGAAGACTGCCGTGCTCGACCCGGTCTGCCAGATTCCCACGTTGAGCGTTATCTGCGACATTTATGACCCGATCACGAAGGAACCCTATAGCCGCGATCCCCGTTATATTGCCCGCAAGGCCGAAGAGCATTTAAAGAAGACCAAAATCGCGGACTTGAGCTATTGGGGCCCGGAAGCGGAGTTTTTCATCTTTGACGATATCCGTTTCGATCAGGGTGAAAACTTCGGGTATTATTATTTGGATTCGGTCGAAGGCGATTGGAATACCGGAAAAGACGAGAAGCCCAATCTCGGGTACAAGTCCCGCTATAAGGAAGGTTATTTCCCGGTGCCGCCCCACGACACGCTCCAGGATATCCGCTCCGAGATCATGCTGACTTTGCGGCGCACGGGTATTCCGGTTGAAGTTCACCACCACGAAGTGGCCACCGCCGGGCAGTGCGAGATTGATATCCGCTACGGCACGCTTGTCAACATGGCGGACAATCTCCTGATGTATAAGTACGTGATCAAGAACGTGGCCCGCAAGTACAACAAGACCGCCACGTTCATGCCCAAGCCGATTTTTAAGGATAACGGCTCGGGAATGCACGTCCACTCAAGCCTCTGGAAGGAAGGCACCAACCTCTTCTATGACGGCAAGGGATATGCTTTGATCAGCGACATGTGCAAGTGGTATATCGGCGGGTTGCTTAAGCACGCCCATGCCATTCTTGCCTTCGGCGCGCCCACCACGAATTCCTACCGCCGGCTTGTGCCGGGCTACGAAGCCCCGGTCAATCTCGTCTGCTCGGCCCGCAACCGCTCCGCGGTCTGCCGTATCCCGATGTACTCGACGAACCCATCGGCCAAGCGTGTGGAATTCCGTGCTCCGGACCCGAGCGCGAACCCGTACCTTGTCTTCGCGGCGATGCTGATGGCCGGTCTTGACGGTATTAAAAACAAGATCGACCCCGGTCAGCCGATCGACAAGAACATCTATGAGCTTCCGGCCGAGGAGAAGAAGAAAATTCGCAGCGTTCCCGGTTCGCTTGAGGAAGCTCTTCAGGGCCTTGAGCAGGATCATGAGTTTCTTCTCCAGGGGGATGTTTTTACCAAAGATGTCATTGACACCTGGATTCAGTACAAGCGTGAGGTTGAAATCGATGCGATGAAGCTTCGTCCGCATCCTCACGAGTTTTACATGTACTTTGATGTTTGATCGGTAGAGCCAAACGGCAAACATGAAAAACCCGGCCCCCTTTGCGGGGGTCGGGTTTTTTTTTTATAATCACGCAGCCTGAAACCGGAGACATGCTCGTGCAAGGAGCTTTTCAAGTCAAAGCCCTGAAGGGGCGGCGCTACAAAATTAAAACCGCCCTTCCCGATGCCTTAGGACTTCTCTCGGTCATCACCGGCCTTTTTGCCGCGAGCGGCATCAACATCCTGCGGGCGGCCATCGAGACGAAAGGGCCGTTAGCCACCGACATTTTCGAAGTTGAAGTCCCGCCGTCCCCGGGCGTTGACTGGAAAGCCCTTGAGCAGGATATCGTGAACGCCGCGGCCAAGCTCAAGGCCGGAGGCTTCGAGGAAGTGCGTCCTGAAATCAACCGCCGGCTTATCCGGTTTATAAGAGCCGCCCGCGCCGTTTCAAAGCCGCGCCTCTCGCCGGTCAGCCTTCGAATCCACCAGGATCTTTCCCCGGCGCAAACGGTCGTGGACATTACGGCGCAGGATACCCCCGCGTTTCTCTATGAGCTCACCCAGGCCCTGTCACTGCTCGGAATCAATATCGTGCGCATGCGGGTCCGCACGCTCGGGCCCCGGGTCCGGGACCGTTTGTGGCTGACAAGCGGGGAATCGGGGGAAAAGATCACCGATGAAACCAAACTGAAAGCCCTTCAATGGGCGGTCCTTTTAGTCAAGGGATTCACGCATCTTTTGCCGGAAGTCCCCGATCCCAAAGCGGCCCTTGAACAGATGACTTTTTTCGGCAAGGACCTTTTTTCGCGTAAAGATTTTAACCAAATTCTCCTCACGCTGAAAAAATCTAAAACCCTGGAAGATTTAAGCAAAATCTTCGGCACAAGCCGCTTTCTCTGGGAAGAGTTTGTCCGGACCCAGCACGAATCGATTTTTCCCATTCTGGCCAATGACCGGCTTTTGCGCGTCAAAAAAACGCGCCCCCGCATGGAGCGGGAATTGCAGAGGCTTCTGACTCTCAAGAAAACCTTTGAGGGAAAAGAAGAGCAGTTAAACGAATACAAGGACCGGGAGATTTTCAGAATCGATCTGCGCCATATTTTAGGGAAGGCCTCGTATCTGGGCGAGTTTGCCGAGGAGTTTACGGACTTGGCAGACACCATTATTCAGGCCGCCGGCAGCCTGGCTTGGGAAGAATCACTCAAAAAGTTTCCAAAGCCCTTGGCCTTGCCCGAAGGACCGTGCGAGTATGCCCTTTTGGGCCTTGGTAAATTCGGCGGCCGGGAACTCGGCTACGCCTCTGACCTCGAGATCATGCTTGTCTACAGCGACGATCCGGACTCTTCAAGCGTGCAAAGTCAGGCCAACCTGGCTTTCTTCAGCCACATGGTGCGGATTTTGAGAAAAATCGTCCACGCCCGGAGCGAAGGAATTTTTGAAATGGATTTCCGGCTCCGGCCCCACGGTAAGGACGGGCCGCTTGCGGTTTCGACGAATCTTTTTGAGAAATATTATGCCCCCGGGGGCGGGGCGTGGAATTTTGAGCGCCAGGCCCTCGTGAAACTCCGATGGGTCGCCGGAAGCGAAAGTCTCGGGCGTAAGATTCTGGGGCATCGGGATGCGTTTGTTTATTCCGGTTTGAATTTCGACACGGCCGAGGTCCTTGATCTTCGACGGCGCCAGGAGCGTGAGCTGGTCAAGGAGGGGATGTGGAACGCAAAATACAGCGCGGGCGGACTTGTCGACGCCGAATATTTGATCCAAAGCCTTCAGATTGTTTTCGGCCACAAGCACGACGGAGACATCCGCCACCCCAATACCTTGAGGGCGATGCGCGGGCTTTGGCAGGCGGGCGTGCTTTCGGAAAAAAAATTCCAGGCTCTTCGGGCAAGCTATATTTTTTTGAGAAGCCTGATCAATGCCCTGCGCATTGTGCGGGGTAACGCCAAGGACCTTTCGCTTCCGCACAAGGATTCCGAGGAATTCGTCATTCTGGCCCGCCGGATGGGCTATCAAGGCGATGACGCGTCGGTCTCAAAGCGTTTTGAAAGCCTTTGCGCGCGACAAAGCGCTTTTGCGAGGCGTCTTTTTGAAGCGGGCCTTAAAAAATTGAGCGAGATTCAACAAAGCCAAATACCTAAAACCGCATGGGGCATTCAAGCCGTTTCGGGGCCTCCGAGGGCCAGTCTGGATGAGATTTTGAGCGGAGAGATTTCGAATGATACCGCGAAGATTCTTGAGGCATCGGGTTTTTCGGATGTTAAAGCGGCGGTGAGGCTTTTTGGCCGGCTCTGCCCGAAGGCATCGTCTTTTGAAGCCTTCGCCAAAACCGCCGACAGGCTTTGGAGTCTATGGCCCGAAGTGCCGGATCCGGACCTGGCGCTCCTTCATCTGGAATGGTTTTTTGAAAAATTTCCGGCGGGACAGTTCTGGGAGTGGCTCGCCGATTCTCCCGCCGAAGGGCTTGAATGGATGATCAAACTTTTCGGTTCAAGCCGCTACCTTTCGGATATTTTGATT
>JAHFHI010000179.1 GCA_023246995.1 Candidatus Omnitrophota bacterium | reverse complement strand
TTTCCGAGCCGGGCGCCTTTTTTTCTCATGCGCTGCCGCAAGGATTTCGAAGGTTTTTTTGAGGCTCTCGAGTCGGCCGGAATTTTCGTCAGACGTTTTGGGGCCGGCTCCGGGCTTGGTCCGGATTATTTCCGGGTGGGTTTGAGAACCCGGCCTGAAAATTCCCGGCTCATTAAATTTCTTAAAAATTGGGGCACGACCGGAAAACCCGGAGCCTCGGGGTTTGCGAAAATTCCGGCGTGATCGCTCTTTTGGCGGCTTTTTTGCTTGATTTGAGTTACGGAGACCCTGAATACAGGGCTCATCCGGTGAGACTGATGGGCCTTGCGATCGCCCGCGGCGAGGATTTTTTGCGTAAACGTTTCGGGAATCTAAGGTCGGGGGGAGCTCTCCTGGCTTTCGCGCTGCCCGGATTTGTTTTTACGCTGTCTTGGGGCTTGATCGCTCTTGCCGGCCGGGTGCATTGGAGCCTCGGCTGGCTGGTCAATGTTTTCGGCATTTATTCGGCTGTTTCGGTTCATGACCTTCGCCGCGAAGCCCTGCGGATTTACGCTGATCTCGGGCAGGGGGATCTTGAACGGGCGCGCAGGGATACCGGACGCATCGCGGGCCGGGATACGGACGGACTTAGCCGCGAGGAGGTGATCCGCGCGGCGGTGGAGTCTGTGGGAGAAAGCACGCTGGACGGCATCGTCGCCCCTATTTTTTACGCGGCCCTGGGCGGCGCGCCGCTCGCCCTGGCTTATAAGGCGGTCAACACTTTGGATTCCATGATAGGGCATCAAAACGAGCGCTACCGGGATTTTGGATTTTTTTCAGCCAAGCTTGATGAGGCCGTCAATTGGATTCCCGCCCGCGTGGCGTATTCCATGATCTCGGCCGCGGCCTTTTTTGTGAACCGAAGAATGCCCGAGGCCCTTTATGTGGGCTGGGAGCACGGGGTCGCGGCGGGAAACGGCAACGGCGCGATAGCCGAGGCCGCGTTTGCCGGGGCGCTCGGGCTGCGGCTCGGAGGCATCAACTTTTATCAGGGCCGCAAAGTTGAAAAGCCCTATCTTGGGTTTTCCGGGAAAGACTTTGACCGGGAGGATATTCTCCGGAGCGTCCGGCTGATGTCCGCCAGCGCCTGGGTCAGTGTGATCTCCATGATGCATGTCAGTTACGGTCTGGAACTCTTGTTCGGATTTTTAAGGGTTCCCTGGAACCCGGCTTTGAGGTGACGCATGAATAACGGCTGGATCAACGATTCCGAAAGAGACGCTTTTTATAAAATCGTTCACGCGCGGCGGGATGTCCGGAGCTTCTTTAAACCCGATCCCGTGCCTTCCGAAGCTCTGGCCAGGGTTTTGCGCGCGGCGCACCACGCCGGATCGGTCGGGTATATGCAGCCCTGGAATTTTGTCGTGGTCGAAGACCCGGCCCTGCGGCTCAAAGTCAAAGAGTCGTTTGAAAAAGAAAAGGCCGAGGCCGCGCTTCTTTTCGACGAGCCCAAGCAGAGGCGTTACCGCTCCTTCAAGCTTGAGGGCATTCTGGAGGCGCCGGTCAATCTGATCGTGACCTGCGACTCCTCGCGCCACGGGCCGCAGGTGATCGGCCGGCGGAGCATGCCGGAGACGGATCTCTACAGCACCTGTCTGGCCATTCAGAACCTGTGGCTTGCCGCGCGGGCCGAAAATCTGGGCTTGGGCTGGGTCAGTATCGTGAAGCCTGAAGACCTGCACGCGATTTTTGGCGTGCCCCGGGAAATCACCGTGGTGGCCTATCTTTGCCTGGGCTACGTGAGCGAGTTTCCACTCGAGCCGGATTTCGAGCGTCTCGGCTGGTTAAAGAGGCTTCCGCTGAAGGATCTTGTCTTTTTTGAAAAGTGGGGAGATGCGAAGCCCTCCGAAGGCCGCGAAGACCTGCCCGGATTACTCGGAGGAGAAAAGAAATGAAGCGAAGCAGCAGTCTCTGGATAACGCTTTTAATTTCAATAATTATGTTCGGCTCAGCCGAAAATTTATGGGCCATGGGCCGCAAGCCCGAGACCTTCGCGATCAAGATTCGCGTGGATTTCGGCCCGGCGGGAAAGCCTGCCCATGAAGGCACGCTTTTTATCGAGCGCGGCACCACGCCGCGCGACGCGGTGGGGCAGGTTTTCCCCGTGCTCTTCGGCATGGCCTGCTGCAGCCTGCGCGAGATCATCGCCATTGACGGCGTGAAAATCGACCCGGCCCAAAATTACTGGTGGACCTGCCATGTCAACGGTTCGCGGAAAGTTTCGCCCATGCGTTACAAGCTTAAAAAAGGAGATCTTCTCGAGTGGAGATACATCGTCGAATCGCAGTAATGCTTGTCTTGGGCCTTTGCGCCGCGGTTTCTCCAGCGCGGGCTTTCGACGTGGAAGGCCGGGTCCTTTTGAGCCCGCCTTTTCCCGAACGGGGCAAATTCGAAGTTCCCGAAGAGCGCCGCCATTCCTGCTCCGGGGTTCAACTCTCCGACAGTCTGATCGTGTCCGCTGAAGGACGGGTCGAGAACGCGCTTGTTTGGCTTGAGGGAGATTTCAAAGACGCAGAAGAAACGATCCCGGCGGGGGAACCCGCCGCTCTTGATCAAAAAGATTGCCGCTTTGAACCGCATATCCTGCTTGTCCCGGCCGGAAAGTCTTTTCGGGTAAAGAACTCCGACCCCATGGGGCATGACGTGAGGGGTTTTGACGGCCCGGAGATACTTTTTCGTTTTGAAATGGAGGAGGGGGTGCCCCCGGTTGAAAAAAATCTGCCCAAGCCCGGGCGTTACGTGATCCGCTGCGGCCTGCATAAATGGATGCATGCTTACGCGGTTTCGATCCCGCACCGGTTTTACGCGGTTTCCGATGCCCAAGGAAAATTTCATTTTTCCGGAGTCCCGGAGGGGAGATACACCGTCAGAATATGGCACGAAAAACTGGGAGAGGCCGAAGCCCCGCTCGCAGTGGGGGAATCCGTGCGGGATTTTGCTTATACTTTTCCGACCGCCAGGGCCGTCGGTAAGGATCGTTAATATAGAAGGAAGTGTTTTAAGGGTTTTTCGTAAGGCTTGACGTTTAACCGGCTTTGAATTTAAATACACCAAACACCAAGGAGCTTAAAATGAAAAAAGTGATGTTAGCGGGACTTGCCCTATTTCTTTTCTCTTCACCGGCTCAAGCCGTTCAGGAAGGCGCGGCCCTTGAAGCCGCCCTTGCCCCGAACGCGGTGAGCGAAGCCGCGCACGCGGCCGGCAGCGATGCTTTCAGCCTCACGGTCTTTAGCAGCGGCCGGTTTGACGTAAAGCCCGGCCCGGTTTTTACCGAAGGCGGGGATTATTCCGGAATGGTTTTGCCTTACCTTGTTTCCGAACCCCAGCCGATCCGCTATCCGCGCTGGGCAGTGCGTCAGGGATGGGAAGGAAATCTGGAAATTGCCATCGAGATCTTAAAAGACGGTTCGGTCGACCGCTTCAAGGTGATGAAGTCCACGGGGCATAAAATGCTCGATGCCGCAGCGGTAAAGGCCGTGAAGACCTGGAAATTTCATCCGGCCATGAAGGACGGGCAAACGGTCGTGACCTGCGTTCAGATCCCGGTTTTTTTCGAACTCGAAAAAACCGCTTCTTAAAACTTACTCCGCGATTTTTGAACCAGCGCTGCCGGCGCTTCTGTCGCTCTCAATCTTGAACTTCGGATTTTCCCCTCTCCCTTTGGAGAGGGTTGGGGTGAGAAAAAATCAGTTTACCCCCCCCTCAACCTGCCCTTCTCCCGCCAAGGGGGAGAAGGGACTGCCTATAAGAATGCAGAGCTCAAGGGATAAGTTTGAGTTTTTTAGATTTTCCCTCTCCCGCCGGGAGAGGAAAGGGTGAGGAATAACTTCAGGGTTTGGCTTTATCCCCTCATCGAAGCTTCCGGGGTGAATTTAAAGACGATTTTTTCGATTTTTACGGTGCCGCTTGCCGCGAGCGTGCGGAACATGGTGTGATACCAGGGGCGGCCCGTGAATTTGAAAGTGATCTGATTCACGGCTTCGGGTTTGGCAAAAATGCCGTAGCGTCTCGCCCTCGGAACCGAAACGGCGCGCGCAGCCTTCGGGACTCCCGGAATAAAGCCGTATTGGCCCTGCCCCTGATCATCCCTTAAAAAAATACGGATTCCTCCGAGCGAGCGGCGCGCCGCCTCCGAGCTTTCTCCGGAAA
>JAHFHI010000178.1 GCA_023246995.1 Candidatus Omnitrophota bacterium | reverse complement strand
CAACAAGGGCGTCGAGGGAGGCCGCGCCTTTTGCCGCGCCGGAAAGATCCCGGCGGTCGGTCTTGAGGAGTTTAAAAAGCGAAATCAAAACACTCGGAGAACCCTTGCGGCTCAAACTGGCCTGGATGAACGAAAAAAGCGCCGCGGCGGCAGTAATGGCGGCAGTCCCGATGCCCAGCACGGCGAGATTAAAGCCGATCATGGGCCAGACCATCATCAGAAAAGGCAGCCCCATGAATACGCCGTAAATCATAAAGAGCTTGGGCGAGAATGAAAAACGGATGCCGCTACGCCATATCCCGGCCAGGACATAGGAGCCGGCAAGAACCAGCGCGGCGGCCCCGAGAATGGCCGGACCCGTCAGAACCGACATGCCCGCAAGGATGGCGAGAGCCCCGTAGCCGAGCGCCGAGGCCAGAATAAAAACCGGCGCGGAGAGCTTATAGACCAGTTCGGCTTTACTGCCAAATCCGATTCTCGCGGCAGAAATAATAAATGCCCCCGCAACGGCGGCAAGAAAAGCAAGCCCCATCGCCGAAAAAATCAGCCCGCCCATAAGGGTCGCGCCAACGACAGCCGCCATCCCGAGGGCCAGGGCATAACCAAAAAGCTTTTCTGAAAATTCCCCATTGAGGGGCCCGAACCGGAACGATTTTAAGGCGCGCTCGTTCGCTTTTTCATTGTAAGCCCATTCTCCGAGGGTGCGGGTATCAATGGGATCAAAATCGCTTTTCATATAATAGTCCCGCACCATGCGCTTGTAACGCTCGTCCATAAGCTGCTGGAAACGGTCATTGAGCCCGACGTAGCGGGGGTTATTCAAAATCTGCGCCTGCTCGGGCGCCGTGAGGGATGCGAAATCCCGGTCCGCGCCGGTGAGTTCGCGGATGAGCCGGGCCATCATCGCGTCCAGGGCGGCACGCATTCTGGGAAGTTCCCGCTCACGGCCCTCCGGATTAAAATTGAAATTCGCGACGCGATTGTTCAATTCATTCATTTTTCCGGAAGCGTTTTTGAGCATCCACTGCGTGTACATGGCCCTGGTGTAAGCGCCGTGCCATTTTAGGTTTTTGGAGCTGTACCAGATGGAAAACCAGCCCAGTCCCCAGCTCGCCCAAAAGCTGATGCCCCATAAAAAGACCCAGTGATGCGACCAGAAAAGTATGGCGGCGGCCGTGGTGAGCGTAATCAGGAAAAAGGAGGGCCAGGTCATGCGCGCCGAGTCATAGAGGGAAAGCGTGGTACTGGCCGACGCGACCGCGCTGAAATTCATCCAGGGAAGAGGATCTTTAAGGATTTCCACGTAACGCTTCACATACTCTAAAGCCTTGACCGCGAGCCAGACTTTCAGAAGAATCCCGAGACCGGTCAATACGCTTGCCATCCCGAGAGCGAGCGGCGTGCCGGAGGCGAAAAAGGCGGTCACGTAAGCCACGGCATTGGGCCCGAAAAGGCCCACAGCCCACATGGCAATGCCGGGAAGCGCCGGGGTGAAGGCAATCATGAAGACGCCCATCAGAACCGCGGGAATGGCCAGGGCGGTTCCGACCCAGGCATTTGAAAGGTAATAGTTGGCCCGCTCCATGCCAAAGAGACTCGCAAAAATCCCCCGCCCGCGGTTGGCGATTGTCGGGAGCAGGACAATCGCGAAGACCGCGGCCGCGAGCCAAACCATTCCCGCGCTGACCCCGACAAGCGGCCCAAGAATCGAGAAAAGCGCGGCGTAAAGCCCCGTCCAGATAAGCCCCCGGACGTAGTTATACACCCTTGCCGCGGGCGTCCCACTCGCGGTTTTGGGCAGATTGCCTCCGGCCATGACACGAAGAAAATTTTCAAAAAAGTAGGAAAGCGTCAGCCACGGGCGATTGAGCGCGATCATGGTGGAAAGGAAAAGCAGGCTCCAGCGCTGCCGGGCGTCCGCCGTGCCGGCCGCGTCCCCCTTCTGCGCTCCCGTAAAAATAGCAAAATAGATCATCATGGGCACCGCGAACATAAAAAGCGCGGCTACAATCGGTGAAAGGGCTAGAAAATAAGCCGCGAAAGCCGCGGGGATCGATATGGCCATGGATTTGAGGAAGCCGTTCACATCCAGAACCATGAGCCCGCGATCTTTGACCCTTCCGATGAAATATTTGACCGTGTAATAGGCCATCATTCCGAGAAAGACCGCGATCCCGATCCAAGGATGCGAAATGGGCACGCCCGAGTATGTGTGAATAATATCGGTAATATCCTTTCGGGTCGTAAACTCCTGAAGCCGGGTCATCGGAGAAACCCGGTCCGCGATACCGGAAACGGTCAGCGCCGCCAACCCCCCGAGCATCCACTTAAAAAGAAGCATGTCGTTAAAGTACATCTTCTGCGCCAGAAACATATGCCAGCGGTCAAGGAGCGTTGTCCCCGGCCCGAGCTGGTGATACCAATAGGGAATGACGCCCTGGAACCACCGCGTGACCGAGCGCGCGATTTCGTCTTTCAGGGTTTTGGTCGCGCCCTCCATCACAAGCGACCGGATAACGGTTCTCGCGCCGCAGTTGGCCCCTTCGCAGTAGTCGTGGGAGAGTTCGTTTTTGCGAAGCGCCCCGAGCGCGCCGCCGTAAAAGCGCATTTCGTAATTCCCGAGAAACGTCGCGCCGCCGAAATAGCCGAAAAGCATTCCGAAACCGACGATTGAAAAAAGCGGAAGGCTCATGAGCGCGGCCGCTGCGATCGCGATGGCGCCGCCAAAAATCACGCCCGCCAGCCCGCCTTTGGCAAAGGCGAGTGAAATCTTCTGATACCGTTCGCGCGAACCGTAAAGCCAGCGGTCGATAATGAGCGGGCCTTTGCCCGTGAAATTGGCTCGGCTTAAGGAGAAAACGAGCGCGGCTTCGGCATAAAACGCGCCGATCACGGAGGCATCCGAATTCATTTTGGTAAAAAGCGTTTCATCCGCGCCCAGAATGCCGTAGGTCGGCTGTCCTAATCCGGCCCAATCCTCTTCGACCAATTCCTGCATGGCTTTGCGGACCGAATGATGGGCCGGGCTTTCCTTCAGGAGCCGCCAAAGGTCGGTCCGGAGCATCCGCTTCAGGGCCTCCAGGCGCGCCGCATCCTGGCCGTCCCCCATAGGCCGGTAAGCTTCCTGCGCTTTATAATCAACCAGCATCTCGAGCATTTTATGGATGCGCTCTTCAGGAGTGGCATCGGCCACGGTATCCACGGGAAGATCGAACTTCTTGGCAAACCAGCGCACCGCCTCTTCATCCTCCTGCCCGACGGTGTTTTTATCATCCAAGAGATAAATGCCCCATAATTTTTTGGGGCTCTCCGAGTCCACCATGATCCGGCTTTCATAATTGTAAACCACCGTAAACTGCCTGCCGTCCGTGTGGGTGTACATCGCGCTCAAACCATCCGGGGCTTCGACATAGGTATTGGGCGCGGCGGCCGTATTGAGCGAGCTAAAGTGCGCCTTGTAACGGGCCGCGGCCCCGGCACTGATATAAAACTTCGGGCCCCCTTCGGTAATCCCGGCATCCGCACCTATGCCTACCATGCCCTCTTCTGCCAAATCCGCGTAAACAAACTCAAAACTCGCGATACTCCCCTTGGTCTCGGGCGACACCGGAGGAACCATGGGTGCCCCGGCCGCGTTTTCTGTGCGCGTTGTCCCCCCGGCGTCGGAAACAAGGAGCAGCTCCAGCTGCTTGATCATGAAGGTGAGCGCGAAAACAATCCCCGCAAGCCAGAAGGCCGCCGTGGGAAAACCGATCAATTGCACGATAATAAGCGCCGCGATCCCGCGTAGGGCGCTGTCTCGAATGTTAAAAGGCAGGGCCCGGCTTGTCGCGGTTTCAGAAGCCGCTTCCGGCACATAGGTTCCTCTCATCCACCTGAAAGCTTCCACCAGGGCATCGGGTTTTTTGCCTTCATTGATTCCGGCCGCCGAAAAAGGATGCGCGCGGCGCATATAGGAGAAATTTTTCATGTCGCCGGTCGCAGCACGGTAATCACGTCTTTCCTGATCCATCACCAGAGCCTGGCGCACGACCTCCGGATCCGCGATGGCTCCGGTATTGATAAGCCGGAAACCGATATTGCTGCCGGGATTGGCATTAAGGCTTTCTCTTCCGAGCTGTTTGACTTTCCCGTCATATCCCCCGCCCTGCTCCATCGAGATAATCGTAACTTCCGATTTATGGCCGTCGGGAACGCCGAGCGTGTCCT
>JAHFHI010000177.1 GCA_023246995.1 Candidatus Omnitrophota bacterium | reverse complement strand
TTGGTTGTTAAACGAGGCCGATCTGCAGAAAGTCCGCACGTATCTTGAAACTCCTTCCCCATCGGAGCGAGAAGTGCTCGCCCATTTCTGCAATCTGGTCTGGAGTTTTTATCCTCAAAAAGACCGGCCTGATTTTTCAAAATCGCCGGTGAGTCTTCCGGATTTTGGCGGCGGCCGGCTTTGGAAGCTCGGGGGCCTTGAGCACATGGTGGAAATCCCCTTCCGGATGACAGGCCGGACGGTTGACTTGTTACATCAAGGGGATGACGAATTCAAGCGGCCCGTGACACTCCCGGCAAACGAGGATTTTGTGGTCAGCGACGCTCCCGATCACCAGAGGAAGGGATCGACTCGTTATTTTCGTGGTGAAATACGAACGGTAAGAGGATTGCTCTCGACAAACTCATTTGGCCGCGTAACCGAAGAAGTTTTTAGCCAGGAAGGCTTAATGGGCTGGACAGGGGGATCTCTGCCCGCGTTTTTCTTCACTACGGGACGCAGGTGGAAGTGGGGTTTTTACCCTGACTTTCATCCTGGTTCTTCAAGCGTTTTTACTCCCCAGCCCGTGACGCTTACCCTGTCTGAAACAGCTAGTCCTGTTTCTTATGATCTGCTGCCTGGTAATCGAATGGTATTTTACACCCGGCCGGACGGAGGGAATGCCGCCGCCAAATTGACCGGGACGCATGAATTTTTTCAGTCTGGGGGCTATCCCAAAGAAAGGGACTTGAAATGGGAAACCCGCTGGCGCTTGACGCGGGTCGCGGAGGATGAAACCGGAGAAGCTTCATCCGCGGCCAAAGCGGAAACTTTCGAAATGCTTCCCTTTGATGCGGATTCCAAAGAACCCGCGGCTGAAGAAGATTGGACGCTCCCGCAAAGCGCCGGAGCGCCCACGGCCGCGGAATCTCCGGACTCAAGTCCGGCTTCTCCCGGAATCGCCTCCCCGTCCGCAGCCGTATCCGCCGTGAACTCCGGAGCTTTCGGAGCCCGCCCTCAAGAAACCTCCGGAGCAAAACCGGCTCCCCCAAGACCGGGCGCATCCAGCACGGACTTTCGCACCGGCATCACCATCGAATCGCTGGGAAATCCGGACGGCTCGCGTACCGTGACCCGCACCGATAAGGAAGGAAATATTTTATCGGAGGCGGTCATTCCCGCCGGACCCGCACCATTTTCCGCTTCGGCTTTTGACCCCGATACCGGTATCACCACCCGGATCGTCCGGTTGGCCGACGGCACCGCCAAGCTCACCCAAACCGCGCCGAACGGCCAGCTGCTCAACCAAAAAATCGTTTCTTAGATTCATCCGCCAGAAAGCGCACAACCCATAATGGCCGCAGACACTTTTACCGAGTTCGTGCGGGATCAGTTGAGAACCCTCGAAGACCTGGAGTTTCGCTCAATGTTCGGGGGATACGGCCTTTACCTGAAGGATCGTTTTTTCGCGATCCTTTTTAAAGGGAAGCTTTACTTCAAAACTTGCCCCGAGTCGCTTTTGGACTATCGGGACGCGGGCTCGAAACCTTTTGTCTATAAGAAGGCGGGAAAGAAAACCGTTAAACTCAAAAATTACTACGATGTGCCGGTGGACGTTCTTGAAAATCGCAGGGCCCTTGAAAAATGGGCTCGCCGCGCCGCGGCCGGCTGAAGCTTACGCTTGCCTTCAAGGCTGTTTTGGGTTTCGCCGCCCGGTGCCTGTTCAAAAATACGTTTTAAAATTACTCCTAATTCCCCACGGTCGCCCATTTCCGATTTCTTCTTGCTGGAGAAAACGCGGAAAGTCACGCCAAATCTATTTTGGGGATTGGGTTACCGGCAAACAAACTGCCCCGTGTTTCTTCAAGAAGTCTCTCCGGATCAATCCCCATAAAAACCGAGGGGTAGTTTTTGAAATAGCCGGCGGCCGTGCTTAAGAGCTGTTTCCCGCCTTCGGGTGTCCCTTTTTGGATATGCACAAAAACCGCGGCAATCTGAATCAGGCCGTGGTAGTAATCCCGCACGGGGCCCCGCTCCCTGCGCCACAGAACTTCCAGGACCTCATGGGCTTCGAAGAATTTTTCGGCGTTGAAAAGCCGGACGAATTCGAGGTATTCGGACGGGTAAGTCAAAGACTTCATGCTCTCAAAAATTAATAAGTCTTGCCGTGCAATTTTTCGCGGGTTTTGTTAAAGGACATCTTCCACTCGATCTGTTTTTCCAGATCAATCCCGAGGCCTCCGCACATATCAAAAAGCCGGATGGCCGTATCCGCCAGCTCATCCTCAAAGGTGTCTTTTTTCTCAAGGCCGAATTGCCCGTGCCGGTGGGCTTCAATCGCTTCGCCGAGTTCGGAGGTGATCAGCATCAGCATTTCCCCGACATTGCGTTCCTTATCCCAAAACCCCTTGGCCTTGGCATTGCCGTGACATTCCGCGACCCATTGTGAAATTGATTGAGGCATAAGCTCGGCTCCTTTTAAAAATTCAGCTTCGGTGTTTAAAAAAAATGCCGGGATCGGAAGACCCCGGCAATTTTTCGGGATGGCAGGATTTGACGCCTACACACCGATGGATTTTACTATCGCAAAATCCATCGGTGTTCCGGTCGGTCATCCGCAGCCTCAAAGGAAGTCGGCACTCGGCATTCCTCGCGCCTCCACTCATGGGTTCGGCTGCTCCTGTTCAAATCCTGATTACCTAAAATATAAAAAGAGACTGGGGATTTACCACTCCCCCCAGTCTTTTTATTATCGGGATGGCAGGATTTGAACCTGCGGCCTCTCGGTCCCGAACCGAGCGCACTACCAGGCTGTGCTACATCCCGATGTTTAATTAAGGTAACCTTGTAAAAGAGCGGCTTTACAAAGGCGCGTATTATAACCTCTCCGGATGGATTTTGTAAAAACAATTGAGGCGTTTTTTTGACGCACCGGAGAGATTACCGGGACGGCTTTAAACTCAAATAATCGATGAGCTCCTGCGGGTTTTCTTTTAGATCCCCCCGCCATTTCTCAAGCAGGGTTTTTCCCGGGGATTTCCCGGGACGCAAAATTCCCTCCCGTATCCGGCCAAGGAAACGGCATTCATCCAGTTCGCCCTCGTGCTTTTGGCGCCCCAGGCTCGCGCAGGCGAGCTCAACCAACTCTCCGGCAAGGGGCAGGATTGGACGCCCGCCGAGCTCCGCCTCAAGCCCCCTTTTCGGCACTTCCTGATGGAGCCGAAGCCGTTCGGCCCCGGTCGCGAAACTTACAAGCTTCCAAGCCTTTTCGCTGGTTTCTTCATCGTAAAGAATCCCCTTCCAGAAGGCTGCCACGGCCGGAATCATCCGGGGGCACTGGGCGTCCATTCCCCGGACTTCGAGATACTGCTTCAGGCGGACTTCGGGAAAAGCGGTGCTCAAGTGCAGCTCAAAATCCGCAAGCGTCGCGCGCGCGCCGGAAAAACCGTCGCGCAAAAAATCCCGGAAGTTCAGGGTGCCGGCGGGAATCCATTCGCCGTTTCTCACGATAAAAAGAAGCGGCATGGCCAGAAGGTATTCCAGATAGTCTCGGAAGGTCCGGCCCTCCAGACAAAATTCCGGCAGAAGCCCGGAACGCGCGGGATCCATATGATTCCATATGTGAAGCCGCTCGCTTATAAATCCGTTCGGACGGCCTTCGGAAATCGAGGCGTTGGCAAAAAGTGCGCTTACGATTGACGTAATCCCGAGCCCCGTGCGCAAATTAGCCATGGCCTCGGCTTCGCTTAAGTAATCAACATTCACCTGATTGGTGGCCGTTCGCTTCATCATGTGGTGAGACAGCGCCCCCCGGGTGCGGAGGTGTTCGGCCATGATCCGGTAGCGGGTCTTCGGCACCCACGCGATATCCTCAAGACGGCTGAAGGGATGAATCCCCGTTGCGAGCCAGGCCGCGGAAGGAAACTCCCCGGCGAGACTCGAAATTTCCCGGATAAAAGTCTCAATCTGCCGCTCGATTTCAAAAACATTAAAAACCGGCGGCGCGCTCAACTCCACCTGTCCCCCGGGTTCAAGCCCGATCACGGTCCCCGAACGCCGGATCGCAATCACCCGCCCATTTTCCAGAATCGGCTCATATCCGAAGCGCCCGGCAAGCGCCTTTAATACCGCCTCAATCCCCTCCGGCCCGTCGTAGGGAAGTGCCTGGCCCGTCCGGCGGTGCACCCCAAAAAATTCTGCCTCAAGCCCGACTCTCCTGGCTTCCCGGGGTTTGGCAAATGATTCA
>JAHFHI010000176.1 GCA_023246995.1 Candidatus Omnitrophota bacterium | reverse complement strand
GAAAACCGGGTTCCCTCGCATTTCCAAAAAGAGGGCGACATTATTTTTCTGATCGGCGAAACCTGTAATGAGATCGGCGCGAGCCACTATCTGATGATTGAGCATGGCCTTGAGCGCGGTTCTGTGCCGCGTCTGGATCTTGAAAAGGAAGCCGCGCTTCAACAATTTTTATCGCAAGGCGCCGGGAAAAAAATCTTCGCTTCGGCTCACGACCTGGCCGAAGGCGGATTGGCCGCGGCCCTTGCCGAATGCTGTTTCCGGCCGGCAGGGCTTCTGGGCGCCCGGGTCGATCATCTAGATTTGGTCCGGCAGGCCTCGGGGCGTGATTTGCGCGAAGACGCGCTTTTGTTCGGTGAAACCCAGTCCCGGGTTCTTATTTCCTCGGGACCGGAAAAAAAAGAAGCCGTGATCCGTCTCGCGCAGGATCACGGGCTCGCGGTCTTTCAGATCGGCCGGGTGGCGGCTTCGGAGTTTGTCATCGAGGACCGGATCGAGACCACCGCCCAAGCGCTTTATAAAATTTTTACGGCGGCCCTGCCGCGGAGATTAGCCTCATGAGCGGCGAAAATATCAAGGATCACTGCGGTATCTTCGGAATTTATAACCACCCGGAAGCGACGAGGATGACCTACCTCGGGCTTTTCGCGCTCCAGCACCGGGGCGAGGAAGCGGCCGGAATCTGCACAAGCGACGGGGAAGACCTGCATCTTTATAAAAATCAAGGGCTTGTGGGCGATGTTTTTGCCCAGGATCCTCTTCAGAATTTTCCGGGGCCTCACGCCATCGGGCACGTGCGCTATTCGACCACCGGATCCTCCACGCTCGTGAATGCCCAACCGTATAAAGTGGATTATTCCCGGGGGCAGGTCGCCGTCGCGCATAACGGAAACCTGGTCAATGCCCAGATCCTCCGTGCGGAGCTGGAAGCCTATGGCTCTATTTTCGGGAGCACCATGGATTCCGAAATTTTCGTGCATCTCATGGCCAAGCCCGCCTACCGCAATGCCGAGGAAGCGGTGGTGGAATCCGTCAAAAAAGTTCAGGGGGCCTTCAGCCTGGTGATCTTGAGTGAAAAACAGCTTTTCGCGGTCCGCGATCCCCACGGTTTCCGCCCGCTTTGTTTCGGAAAAATCGGAGACGGTTATGTCGTGGCCTCTGAAACCTGCGCTTTTGATCTGATCGAAGCTGACTTTATCCGGGAGCTTGAACCCGGCGAGGTGCTGGTGATTGATGAGGACGGACCGAGAAGCCATTTTCCTTTTGAAGGTTCGGGCCTGAAGCGCGCGCACTGCATTTTTGAGCACGTTTATTTCGCTAGGCCGGACTCCATGATTTTCGGCGATAACGTGGCGCTTGTCCGCGAAAGGCTCGGCCGCAATCTTGCCAAGGAGCATCCGGCCAACGCGGATATTGTGGTCCCGGTGCCGGATTCCGGGAACTTCGCGGCCATGGGGTTTGCCCGCCAGTCCGGGATTCCTCTTGCCCACGGGTTTACGCGAAATCACTACGTGGGCCGAACCTTTATCAATCCCACCCAATCCACGCGCTCGATTAAAGTGAAAATCAAACTGAACCCCATCCGTGAAGTGGTCGAGGGAAAACGCGTGGTGGTGGTCGACGATTCGATTGTGCGCGGTAATACGGCCAAGTCGCGCGTGAAACTGCTGCGCAAGGCCGGCGCGCGGGAAGTGCATATGCGCATCAGCTGCCCCCCTCATATCTCCCCCTGCTATTACGGCATTGATTTTCCCTCCAAGTCCGAGCTCCTGGCCTGCAATAACACGATTGAGGAGATCAAAAGCTTTCTTGATGTCGAGAGCATCGGCTACCTTAGCATGGACGGAATGCTTTCGGCCACGCGCCTGGCCCCCTCCAGTTTTTGCGGCGCCTGCTTTAGCGGTAAATATCCCACCCCGATTTTCGACGAATACGACAAGCTCAAGCTCGAAAAGAAGAGGGGTTCCTAGCTTCAAACCTGCTCCACAAAGTGGTCTTTCCTCGTTTTTGGTGCTAATCTTTTATTAAGAATTTAATAAGGCACGGAGCCAGTATGAGAACTGGAAAAGGGATATTTCTGTCAAACTTTCAAAAAAAGACGGGTGCCATGACTGCGGTGGTGTTTTTTTTCCATGCCTGTGCCATCGCGCCCCTGCCCTTGGAGGCCGAAGAGGTTCCGGCAGCCGTGCAGAAGGCCGGATTGGACTTTGAAAAAATACGGATTCCGGCACGGCTCGGACAGATTGAAAAGCGTTTTGAGGGAAGCGGGAGCGCCCATGCCATTATTGTTCAGGATGCGCATTCCGTAAGTTCGGCCCAGCAAAGCATCCGCGGCTTAATCGATTATTTTGAAAAAAAACATGCCCTTAAACTTGTTGCCGTTGAGGGCGCCCGCTCCCGCTTTGAACCCGCCATTTTAAGGAGCTTCCCGGATAAAGACAAGCTCGCGAAGATTCTCTCGGAATATTCCGAGAGGGCGGAGTTGACCGGGCCTGCGGCGGCAAGCATTTTTAATGAAGCCCCGGCATCGCTTTATCACGGGCTTGAGGACTGGAAGATTTATGAAGCCGGACTTGGAAGTTATCTTGAAGCCTTGGAAAGGGAGCCTGAACTCTCCGGATATGCGGCGCGCGAAGAGGCGCTCTTGAAAATACAAAAAGAAAAGCTTTATTCTCCGAGCCTTCTCAAAGTTGACCGCGCGCTTGAGCGCTTTTCCGAGAACAAAGGGGATCTGGAGGATCTTTTGAAACTGCTCGGACGCTTTCAGAAACCGTCGAAAGGCACCCAGCTCGGAGTGCTTTACCGGCAAATGCGGCATGAAGGCGCGAAGGATCCGGTCATGGGACGGCAGGCCGACATCCTCGCAAAATCAATCCGGGAGGGTCTTCAGGCCAAGGGCCCGGACGCTCGCATGAGCTTTGAGCGGGAGTATCAGAAGTTCAAGACCTCCGAACTCACGGCCGCAGAGTTTGGTTTTTTCTTAAAAAAGCTCGCCCGACGGGAGCGGATTTCCGTAAAATTGCCCGAAGTCCTCAAGCAGGGGGCCCGACGCCAGCAGCAATTGCGCCAGATCGAGGGAACCCGACTTTTTGGCGAGCTTGAAGATTACGCGGCAGCCATTAAGAAAAGTCTTTTCGGGGACCGGAATGATGAGAGTCTTGATCGCCAGAGCCAAGCCCTCGGGGTCTTAAAAAAGCTCATTCGCCTTGAACTTACGCGCGAAGAATGGGGCGAAATAAACAAAACCGATTTGACGGAACTTTTGACCCGGGCTTTTCGAAATACTTCTCCTCCTCCGGAGCTTTTGTTTGATTCCCATCTTGGATTTTACCGAAACGCTCTCAAGCGAGACCGGATCTTTTTTGAGAATTTTCTCAAGCTTCTCGGAATCGTGAGCGGACCCAAGGCGGGGATGCTTGTGGTGGGAGGCTTCCATGCCGAGGGTCTGGCCCGTGAATTCCGGAAGGCCGGGATTTCCTACACTTTGATCATCCCTTCGATCCGAGCACTTCCCGAAGAAGATTCCTACCGCGACCAGATGCGGGCGAACGTTTCCTGGAAAGAGTATCTGGTGCCCGATGCCTTGGGAAGGATTCCCTTGTATGAAGCTTTTATCAGGGCCGTGCGCGACCGGCTTCTTCGGCAAACGGCTGATCCGGGGCTCACGCTCAAGCACTGGCGTGACAATCTCATACGCAATCTTGCGCGCGAAGGAAGGCTTGGCCAGGCTTCTCAAAGCCTTCGGCTTTTGGATGAAACGCGTAAAGACGGAGTCCCGGTTCCGGATTTGCGGGGGAAGTGGATCCGGAATGTCGAGCGTTTTGTACGCAGGCTCCGGCGGCTTGAGAACCAGGGGCGCTTTGATCAGGAGAATATCGCGCGTCTTCTCAAGCCCGCAACCATGGGCTCAAGCGTTGTGACCGGGGTGCTGGATCCGACGGCTACCCGGCTCGTTTCCACGGTGCGCCGCTCGGAAGTCAGGGTCGATACCCCCGCAGAGCCCGAAGAAATTCCAAGCACGCTTCTTCCCAAACAGGATCGCCAGGTTCCGGTCCGCGCGGAAATCGACCGGGCCGCGGAGCGTGCCATCCGCCAGCATCTCCAAAAACAGATGGCTCGGCTTTTTACCTCCAAGGGAGGATGGGTTTTGAGCGACGTTAAAATTGAGGCCATCGGCGAAGGCGCGTATAGCCGCGTTTATGAAGTCAGAAAATTTGAGGGGGCGAGCCGGGAGGAAGATATTCTG
>JAHFHI010000175.1 GCA_023246995.1 Candidatus Omnitrophota bacterium | reverse complement strand
TGGTTCGACGCGACCGCGCCGACCGCGGCACTCCGGATTAATAACGGCGCGGCTTACACCAACTCCTGGGATCTCAATTTTGATCTTACCGGCACCTCCGACGCCGCCGGGACGGGGCTTTACCAGATGCGTTTTTCCTATAACCAGGGAATCGGCTGGACGGATTGGGAAGGTTTTCAAACGCAGGTCACAAAGACTATTTCGTACACTCAAGGCGAGCGTGAAGTCAGAGTCGAGGTCAAGGACCGGGCCGGGCTTATTTCTTCCTGGCTTGGCTACTACGGACCTTATGGGACCGTAACCTCGGATAAGATCGTTGTGGACGTGACCGCGCCCAAAGGCGAGGTTACGGTGAATCAGGGAAATTGGTACACGTCCTCGCGCGATGTGAAACTCAAGATCAGCGGCCGGGATACTTATTCCGGACTTGCGACTGTCGAAATTTCCTACGACGGCACGAATTGGCAAGCCCCCCTGCCTTATTCCGATGAAATTGCCCACACCCTTCCCCCGGGAAACGGCATCAAAGAGATTTTTATCAGGCTTCGTGACGGCGCCGGCAATACCGCGGTTTTTTCCGATAAGATCGAGCTTTGGGCGGAAATTCTGCCGGAGGCTTTTCTGCGCAATTTCGACGCGATGGGGCTTTTGACCGGCGCGGAATCGCAAAAGATCATGCTCGATCCCGAACGATTCACAAAAGCCGATACCCAGGGAATTATTCAGAGTGTCGCGCTCGACGGCCAGAACCGGGTGACTGAAATCAGAACCCGGGGGGCAATTTTCATTTATGAATATGACGCTTCAGGCCTGGTTCAAAAAGTAACCCAGTACGGAATTTATGCGGGCTACAACCGTACCGAAAAAGAATTCACGCTTCAATATGATGCCCAGGGACGGCTTTCGGCTGTGAATGAAAACGACCTGGTCAATGTGCCGCTCGGCGAAACTAATTTGGCGCAGTACAAGACCACGACGGCCTCTTCCGGATTTTATCCGCAGGGCGCGACCGACGGCCTCGATGGGTCGCAGGACTTCGGCTGGGAGAGCGTGAGTTCGGACGGTTCGCGGGATTGGCTTAAGGTGGATCTCGGCTCGATTCAGTTTGTCGGCGGCATCAAGTATGACAACCGCTATCACTTTAACCGCAAATGGGATCCGGAAGTCTGGCAGGAGAGTTTCACCATTTCGGGTTCCCAGGACGGGGTGAGCTGGTATCCGCTTGTTTCCCGCTCCGGACTCACGAAAGGGTCCACCGGAATTTTTGAGAGCGGATTTTCGCCCCAGTACGTGCGCTATATCAAAGTGCATGATATCCGCAGCAACCATGGGAAGTTTCCCTACTGGCACAATGCCTATGTCGAGGAACTCGAGGTCTACTTTGTGACCGGTTCGGAAACGAAAAATACGGCGGCAAGGGAATATGCCTTTGATTATGACGCCGGAGGCACGGCGCGTTTGCGCTCAACCGACAAGGACCAAACGGCCTTGCGCAATTTGGCATTGAACGCCCAGGCGAGCGCCTCTTCAAGCTTTGCGAGCTCGGCGGCGGACAATGTCAAAAACGGGGTTTCTTCCGGGCCGCTTTGGATCGGAACTTCGCAAAACAGCCTGAATGACTGGATCCAGCTTGATCTCGGAGGCGAGAAGCTCGCCCAAAAAATCAAGTACGACACCCGCTTCACGCGCGGCAATCTCGAGCGCTACTGGCCGGAGGGAGACTCCCGCAACAATTTTTGGAGCACGATCGAGATCTGGCAGGAGAGTTTTACGATTTCAGGTTCTCTCGACGGCGTAAACTGGTTCACCCTCGCGCAGAAAAGCGGCCAGACAACGGCGCAGCTTTTTGAGTTTGAATTGAGCCCCACGCTTTTGCGTTACGTGAGAATCGGCGCCGTCCAGAGCCGCAGTTTCACCAAAGGCGGCTGGTATGGAACCCCCTTCGGAGGTTATCAGTATCACTATACCGATAACTATTTTGCTTACGCTTCCGAAATAGAAGTTTTGGAATCCCCGGATGCGACGCCCCCGGCCGGTTCCCTCGTGATTGACGGCGGCCGTCCCTACGCGCTCTCGCGCAACATTTCGCTTGCGCTGACATCCTCGGATACCGGGGCCAATGCTTCGGGTTTAAAGGATATGCGGTTTTCCGCGGATGCGGGACGCACCTGGACAAACTGGAGCTCGGTGGGCTCGAGCGCCACGCTCGTCTTGCCGGATACGCGCGGCAAGCATACCGTGCTTTATCAAATCCGCGACATGGCTGAAAACATCGCGACCTACCGGCAGATCATTTATGCCAATGTCTCGGATTACCTGGCGGATCGCAATATGGATTATTTCACGAGCAGCTTTGCCATTGAGCCGATTTCCGGATACCCGCGCGAAGGCCTCAACCAGCAGGGCTACACCCAGCCTGCGGATATTGCGTTCTACGCGCTCCTTCTGGCCCAGATCGCCTCGGGTGATTTTGTGACCGACAGGATGGACGCTAAAACCGCGAAGCTTAATTTAAAGAAGGTCGTGGACACTTTAATTACGGATCAAAACGATCCCAATATCGCCTACCAGGGTCTTTTCCCTTGGATGAATTTTACCGCTACGGGGCGGGTCCGGGCGAGCGGGGATTACGGCAACCAGGTCGTGCTGGGCGACAATGCGCACCTTTCTTCGGCGTTGGGCACGGCCTTCGGCGCGCTGGCGCGCAATGCGGCGCTTAACGCGGATCCCGTGGTTCAGGAGATCAAAGCCGACATCGAGAATTTTCTTGAGACCCAGCGTGCCGGCTATGATCTTTTGTTTGATGATGCCCGGGGGATTTTCAGGCGGGGCTATCATTTTTCCACGGGGCTTTTCGGGGATCAGAATTATCTCGATGAGTTCCGCGGCGGCGTGATGTTCGTGACGCTTCGCTACCATTTCCCCTTGAGCGCTTACGGTTCGCTCGGGTTTCAAATCCAGGATTATACCCTGGCTTCGGGGGAGGTGCTGCACATGATGGCGCCCTACGACGGCGCCGCCTTCCAGATGCTATGGCCGAACCTGGTCATGCCGGAGCTTGAGAATCCGGCCATGCTCCTTGAGCAGCAGAAGTTTCTAAGAAGCGCGCTCGACTATTCGAACCAAAACGCCCTCACCGGATTTTTGTCCGCGAGTTATACCACCGGCGGAAATTACGGCACCAATATCGGAATCGCCGAATTAACTTTCGACAGCGATCTCTATAACGGATCTCTGCCGGCCCGGGATCAAAGTGTGGGTTCGCTTTATACGCTCGGCGCGGCCCGCATGGTCGACGGCGCCGGAGTGGATAGTTTTCTCCACCAGCTTCTGACCAACCACCCGGATCTATTGGGACAGTATGGATTATGGGAAGGTAAAAAGAAGCTTGGGCCTGGAAGCTACGCGCTTATCCAGGAACAGATCTCGGCCAATATCGCGACCTTTATGCTGGGCGCGATCGGCAAGGGACCGGACCAAATGAAGTATTATCTTCAAAACCGAACGGTTCCCGGCAATCCTGCCCAGACGCTTTATCAGCGCATGCAAAGTGCCTATGTGCCGGCAGGATCGCCGCTTAATTTCAGATCGGGAGTCACCTATGACTGGGATTACCAGGGCTACAATATGCGGACTTTTCAGCGCAATTGGGATGGGCAGCCCCAATGGGACCGGAATTTGTCCGGCCTTAAAATAAAGATCCGCTACAAGTCTACGGTCAATGTCCAAAACGCCATTGTGGAATTAAAGCGTCAAGGCGTCGGGACGGCCATTGTGAGCGTAAACGGGATTGATTTTGCCGATACCCGGCCTGCGCCGGGGCAGCTGCCGATGGAACGCGAGATCGTGATCCAACTGCCGCCCGGAAGTTCTGTTTTGGATATTGATATCGCGTTAATCGGCACTTACGGCGCGGATTGGCCGAGCGGCGTGACCTTGACGGGGTTTGAAGCCGCCCTCTAAAGCGGGAATCGAAAAAGGCCGATCAAAAGCTCCGCGGATTTTTTTCCGCGGGGCTTTTTTATTTTTGCGCCGGGATTGGGCTGCCGGAGCAGGCAAGAGAGTTTTGCTGATAAGTCCAGACGGCGTGGGCAATCAAAAATCCGAGGCCGATGGAAGCGGCCGTGTCCGAGGGCCAGTGCTTATCGTCCGTGATCCGTTGAAGCGCGGCGCATACGGGCAGAATCAGAAACGGAAGGCGAAAAATCAAACGCCTCACCGCGAAAAAAAAGAAGGCCGCGGC
>JAHFHI010000174.1 GCA_023246995.1 Candidatus Omnitrophota bacterium | reverse complement strand
ATTGTCGATGCTTGCCTCCAGAGTTTTGCGATCCGCGCCCTGTTTATTGATCTGGTCTCCCGCGATATAAATCAGGCTGTAAATCTGCTGCGCTGGGGTGTCCCCGAGGTAGACGCCCTGAAGCCGCGCTCCGAAAACTTTTTCAATCGCCGCTTTCTGGCGGTTCAGCATCTGCAGAATCGCCTCCTGCGGGGTTGTCCTGACAAGCGGCCTCTGGAAATCCTGCCAAAGCGCGAGACTCATGGTAAAGAGAATCGTTCCCTGGTCTTTGGTGAGTTTGACGGGGTCATCGGGGGCCAGATACGCCTGACTCAAAAGCTGGAGATTCAAGCGGTTATTTTCGCTGTAAGGATAAGCCCCCCGCGTCAAAAGCTTTAAATGATATTCAAGATGCCGGCCATTTAGCGTCGGCGTCAATTTGGTCAGGTTTGTGGCCGGAAGCGCGAGATTGCCGTCGGCGTTCTTACGAAGCTCAAGCCCGGAAGGATAAATCCTCCCAAACAAATCCGCCTCGACCCCGGGATTCACAAACTGGGATCTGGCGATCATGGGAATCATGTCGTTTCTGACAAAAGCCGTAAAATTGATCCAGTCCTGCGCCGTGATCACACGGTTGACAAACAGTTCCTGAAGGCCGGGATTAAATCCCGCCTGGTTGGCGGTCGCAAAAGCGTTGAATTGCCCCAGATACGCCTGCACAAGGGGCGCTTCTTTTCTATTGATCTCATCGACCAGCATCCGGATATAAGCCCGGCCGAGCACCTTCGGCATGTCCGCTTTTCCGCGTTTCAACCCGAGCTGATCGAAGGCATAGCTCATGGAAAAATCCGGGTCCGGGTCGGAAAGGTAACCCGCCACATACATGCTCCCGAGCTCCTCTTGCTCGGGCGTAAGCCCGCTTGCAAGGCCCCGGGTCTCAATCTCCATCTCTTTCTGGACGAATTGGGCGTAACGCTCCATGTATTTTTCGCGTGCCGTAAGCAGCCGGGTCTCGGCGTCTTTGCGCGCCTTATCGGCCGCGGGGCCTTTGCCGAAAACCACGGGCATTTCAAAAAGCCGCGCGTCCTGCATCATGGTCCGCATAAGCTCGGACCAATCGTCTACCGTAAGCATCTTCCCCTTCACCGCGTCTCCAAGAAGCTCCTCGGCGCGCTTCTGCTGCACCGGATCGGAATACTTGAGCACGAACGTGCCGGCTTTTTTATCCTGCTCAAAAAGGAATCCCGCGGCGCGCGCTACTTTCATGGCCGCGAGGCGTTCGCGGTCGCTTAAAACAGTATTGCGGTGGCGGATAAAACCTTTAGGTTCCTGGAGACCGTCGTCAAAAGCTTCGCGCACAAGCGGATTGCCCGGTCTTGCGGGAGCAAGCCTAACAGGCACGATATCCGCAGGTTTCGGGGCTACTTCGGGCCTGACCGGCTCCGGCGCTTTAGCTTCTTCTTTTTTGACCTCCGGGGCTTTGGGCGCGGGCGGGGCTTCTTTGGGCGCTTCCTTAGGAGCTTCGGGTGCGGCTTTAGGCGCTTCCGGAGCTTCTCCCGGCAGCACAGCCGGAGCTTCGGGGACTTCCGCAGGACGCGATAGGACGAGGCTTCCTATATTAATGCCCAGGATAAGGGCCAAAAATACAGGCCCGACGGATTTTAAAATCCCTTCATTTCTTCGGCCGGAAAGGAATGACACCGCGATTGAAACTCCCGTCACCGCCAGTCCGAGGGCTAAAAGTCCGCCAAGCGCCCACAACGTCGCGGTGGTAAAAACCGAAAGAACGATTCCCAGTCCGAGAACCGCGAGTCCGGCAAAATAAATCCGGTTATCGCCGGCAAGATCAAGGAGGGCTTGCTTCACAGTCGCCTTAACTTCTTCACCCGCAGTGGCCGGTGCCGGTAGCGCGGCCGGAGCTGCGGAGGGACGGGCCGTTCGCGGCGCCGGGAAAATAAGATCGCGCACGGTATCGAAGGTTTGAACGATCTCCGCGAGATCTCGATTTAAAAGAGCTTCGAGATTCTCCCGCGCCTGGCCCGCCGGGGCGGGATTTTCCTCCAGAAGTTTCGCCTGAAGATCTAAAAGGGCTTGCTCGGATTGCAGGAAGGCGGTCCGAGCGGCCTCAATTTTTTTACGCTCGCTTGCGACCTCCCGCTCGCTCGCAATCCGGAACGCTTCAAAAATCTTTCCTCCCGTCCGGATAACTTTTGCGGCCGTTTCAAAATAGTTTTGAAGATCCAAAATGTATTCGCGAGTCAGTTTAGGCGCCGCCGGGTCTTTGGGATTGGCATGACGCTCAAGCGCCGCGCCAATCACGACTAGCCGTGTCCGGCTATCCACGACCGATGCCCCGGGCAAGGTCGGCCAAATCACGTTCAGCGCCTGTTGAACTTCGGGAGGAATCTTTTCATAGATCTTTGCAAGATCCGTCCATTCCGGCGCAATTGTAGGGGGAGCTTTTTTCGCTTTTGACGGCGCGACGGGCGCTGCCGCTCCCGGGCGACGGGCGGAGGGCGCCTGTAATTTTGCGATATCCCGCTTTGCTTTTGAAAACAACCGCTCCAGATCCTTTAGCACCGCATCAACCAAACTTGATGCCGCCGGGCTGATTCCATCGGCCTGGGCGATCCAGGCGCTGCGGTTGCTTTCGACGTTCCGTTGGAGCATATCCGCCGCCAAATCCGCGGCGGCGAGGGCGCTCCGTGTTTTCTTGGATTCGGCCTCGGACAAACCCTGCAAGACCGCATTCCGGCCTTCCTGGGCTTCCATCAGCGTATCCAGAAGGTCTTTCATCGCCCCGAGCGAGCGGAGAAATCCACGGAACGGATGATTCGGATCAAGCTGGCGGTTCAGCAGTAATTCCAAAACCCCGCGGATGCTGGCTAAGCCCTCGGTGAAACTTTCGAATCCGACAGCCGCTTGAAGCCCTTGAAGTCCGTTGTCCCGCCTTTGGATGAGGTTTCCCCGAAGACGATCAATCGCGTCACCGATCTGTATCGCTAAGGCTTCAAATTCATCCTGGTTTAAGGCCTGAAGCCGGGCCTGGCTTTCCAAAAGAGCGTCCACGGCATTAAAAAGAGCGTTCACCTTAAACTTGGGCTCTTGAATGAGCGCATCCGCTTCTTCAATCAGCCGTTCGATATGCGCCCGAGCCCTCTCAAGCAGGTTCTCGGGTGTAATCCCGACGAGGCCCTCGGTGATGCCGAGCTCTCTTGCGGTTTCAACGGCCTCGATGGTGTCTTGGATTGCCTGGGCGCCGCTTCGAATGCCCTCGGTTTGAGTCCCCTCATAACCGGCAAGCGGCACGAGCACCGCATCCACATCCGCGGCGGTGGCAACCGTCGGATCAAGAGTAAAAAGAGCCCTGCGGATGTCACTGGCGACATCCTCCGGAACGTCACGGCTGACGACTGCGGCCGGTACCGCTGGGGCGGTAGCAGGCTGGGCCGCCGCGGCCCTCGATACGGCGGTGACCGCGAATCTGGCAAAATCCGTGGCGTCCTGAATCGTCTGGCGAAGCAGGGCTTCGACACGACTTACCGCCGCCGGGACCCGCATGGTTTCAGTACCTCCTAAAGCAAAGGTGAGCGGGATCTCGACATCGTCAGGCCGCGCGAGTGAAAGTCCCTCGGTAATCAATGCCGGTCGCTTACCCGGATCCCGCAGCGCCTGCAAGTCGCGCAAAAGCCCCGAAATCAGATTGTTGATTTCCTGAAGGCTTTGGGAGGCATCCGGACGATCAAGGATAGCCTGGCGGGAGGCCGGGCCCGGAATCACCGCAGCGATTTTTTCGATAGCCTCTAAAAGAGTTTGCAAGTAACCGACCGTCGCTGTCCGGATTTGCCCCTGCTGCGCACTCCGTTCGGCCTGCTCCTGCTCTAGTTGTTTGCGCCTTTCAATGGCTTCCATCGAACGCTGGGCCTGCTGAAGCATGCTTTGGGCCATTTCCAGAAGCTCATCAAGATCCTCGTCGCCTTCCTCCGGCGGGACGGTTCTCACCTCCGAACGAGCCACGCCGCCAAGCTCCTGCGCGGCTTTGAGGGCCTCGATCCGGGCCCGGATGTTACGCTCCGCATCCGTGAGCGATTGGCCTTGGGGACGATTCACAAACATCTCAAAAATCGAAAAGACCTGATGCGCGTTTAGCGGAAGTCCCCGGTCGGCGGGGTCAAACCCCCTGGCGCCGAAGGCCTTAGCCTGGTCGGATGCCAGATTCACGATTTTTTTCTGCACCCCGGCATTTGCAAGCCACTCCCGCCAGAAAGCGGC
>JAHFHI010000173.1:1900-4271 GCA_023246995.1 Candidatus Omnitrophota bacterium | reverse complement strand
TTATCCTTTGAACGTTTTCTTCAGGCCCAATTTTTTCTGCCAGCGTTGGATCTGGGCCAAAACCCGGGCCAGATGGGTGCTTGCGATGGTTTGCTTGGCCGAGACTGAAATCACGGGATCAAAAATGCCGCAAATGTCTCTTTGAAAAACGGGGGAAAATGTTTTCCATTCGCCCAGATCCAGCTCCCGCATTCTCTTGCCCTCTTCCAGGGCGTGGCGCACCACCCTGCCCACGGTTTCGTGAGCCACGGAAAAGGGGACCTTTTTACGCACGAGATATTCCAGAATATCCGTGGCATAGAGATTGTCGTCCTCGACCGAGGCCCTCATGGCCTCCGGATTAAAAGACGCGCTCTTGAAAGTCAGCGCTAAAAGCTCAAGAGCGAGGGAGGTTTTGCGCAGGGCGTCGAAGAAACCGGGTTTATCCTCCTGAAGATCCCGGTTATACGCGAGCGGAAGGCCTTTTTGCAAAACCAGCAGGCTTTGGAGCTCGCCTAAAATGACCGCGCTCCTGCCTCTTATCAATTCAAAAATGTCGGGATTCTTTTTCTGCGGCATCAGGCTTGAGCCCGTGGCAAAAGCATCGTCAAGCTCCAGATACCCGAAAGCTTCGCAATTCCACAGGATAAAATCCTCGGCCAGCCTCGAAAGATGCGTCCAGAGAATGGCGATCGCGCTCAAGGCCTCTGCCAAAAAGGCCCGGTCGCTTACCGCGGCCATGCTGTTGGCCGCGATCTTGGAAAAACCGAGCTCCCGCGCAAGATACTTCTGATCGATGGGAAGCGATGACCCCGCAAGCGCCGCGGAACCGAGCACGAGAAGATCCGCGCGCGAAGCCGCGTCGCGCATCCTGGCGCGGTCCTCTTCGAGCATTTCAACATAAGCCAGCAGGTGATGGCTGATCAGCACGGGCTGGGCTTTTTTTAGATGCGTCATCCCGGCAATCACATGCGGGTAGGCCCGGCCCGCGAGATCGAGAAGTCCGGCCTGGGCCATGCGAATTTTTTCATCCAGCCCCTGAAGCCTGCCTTTTAAATAAAGCCGCGTCGAGGCCACGACAAGATCATTGCGGCTTCGTCCCGTATGAATTTTCCGGGCAACCGGACCGATTTTCCGTTCAAGCGCGGCCTGAATCAGCGTATGGACGTCTTCGTACTCGCGAAGCCATTTCATTTCAGGCCCGGCGTGCTCGTCCTTGGGCGCCAGTTCCTTAGCGACGGCGCGAACCCCGGCCGCGAGCCGGCGCGACTCCTTGGCCGTAATCAGGCCGCAATGCCCGAGCATTTTCGCCCAGGCCTCGTCAATCTTGAGTTCGGCGAAAAGGAGTTCGTAATCCACGGCCAGGGAATAACTGAAACATTTAAGAAGCGGGTGCATTCCCTTTTTGAACCGGCCTCCCCAAAGCGCTTTCATCTTCCGCCCGACTTGAGGCCTTCGTAGGGAAGTCCCCAGATTTTCATGAACCCTTCCGCGGATTTACGGTCAAAGGTGTCGCCTTCGGAATAAGTGGCGAGTTTTTCGGAGTAAAGCGAGTGCGTGGAATGGCGGCCCACGCAGATGGCGTGGCCGTGGTCAAGGCGGATCCTCACTTTCCCCGTGACGCGCGCCTGATTAGCTTTAAAAAATTCATCCAGACCTTCTTTGAGCGGTGAAAACCACAGCCCGAAATAAACCAGCTGCGCGTATTTCTCGGAAAGAAGTTTTTTGTAGTGCAGATAATCCCGATCCATCACCATCCCCTCGAGCTCTTCATGCGCCTTTAAAAGCACCTCCGCGGCCGGAGCTTCGTAGACTTCCCGGCTTTTGATTCCGACCAGCCGGTTCTCGATCTGGTCAAAGCGGCCCACGCCGTAAGTCCCGGCCAGATGATTCAGGGTTTCGATCATTTCGACAAGCGGCTTTCTTTGCCCGTTTAAGGCCACGGGCACGCCTTTTTCAAACCGGATTTCCAGATACTTGGGCTGGCGCGGAACTTTGCGCAGCGCGCGGGTCATGACATAGGCCTCTTCGGGCGGCTCCTGCCAGGGGTTCTCCAAAATCCCCGCCTCAATCGCGATCCCCCAGATATTTTTGTCGATCGAGTAAGGGCTCGCCTTGGTGGCGTCCACGGGAATCTTGTGCCTCCGCGCGTATTCCATTTCTTCCTCACGGGTCTTGAATTCCCATTGCCGCAGGGGCGCGACAATTTTCAGTTTTGGGTTGAGCGTGCGCACGCCGACCTCGATTCGGACCTGGTCGTTGCCTTTTCCGGTGCAGCCGTGGGCCACGTACTCGGCTTTTTCCCGTTCCGCGATCCGCACAAGATGTTTGGCGATAAGCGGGCGTCCGAGGGCCGTGGCAAGCGGATACTTACCCTCATAGCGCGCGTGAG
>JAHFHI010000173.1:0-1890 GCA_023246995.1 Candidatus Omnitrophota bacterium | reverse complement strand
CAAATTCCTCTTTCAGGTCTTCAATGTAAATTTTGCTCGCTCCGGCCGCCGCGGCCTTTCGCCGCAATTTTTGCTTGTCGGAGACCTCGCCGATAAAAGCCGAAAAGCAGATGACTTCAAATCCGTATTGATCCTGCAGCCATTTGACGGCGCAGGAAGTATCGAGTCCCCCGGAATAGGCCAGCACGACTTTTTTCATAGGTCACCTCTCCCCATCCAAATGAGTCACGCGTTTAGAGCTTTAAAAGCCGCAAAGATGCAAAAGCACGGCCTTCTGCACATGCATGCGGTTTTCAGCCTGATCAAAAACAATCGAGTTTCTGCTTTCTATGACCTCGTCGGTAATCTCTTCGCCCCGGTGAGCCGGAAGGCAGTGCATCACATAAGCGCCCGGCTTGGCTTTGGCCAGGAGCGCGCGATTAAGCTGCATCCCCCGGAAAGCTTTGAGCTTCTTGGGGCGCATTTTTTCCTCTCCCATGCTGACCCAGACATCGGTGTAAAGGGCGTCGGCCCCGCACGCGGCCTCGTTCGGATCGTGCCCGCCCAGGATGGAAGCCCCAGTCTTGGCCGCGATTTGGCGGCCGAGGCTGACGATCTTCCGGTCGGGTTCATACCCTCGGGGCGTGGCGTAGCGCAAAACCGCTCCGAGCCGGGCCGCGACTAAAATGAGGGAATTCAGCACATTATTTCCGTCTCCGATGAAAGCCAGGACCGGTTTCTTCCGGCCCAACCTTTCTCGCAGCGTAAAAAAATCCGCAAGCGCCTGGCAGGGATGCTCGAAATTGCTTAGCCCGTTGATCACCGGATGTTTGAAATGCTTTTCAAACTCCGTAATGGTTTCATGAGAGAAGGTCCTCAAGATCACCCCCGAGAGGTAGCGGTTCAGCACGCGCGCCACGTCGCGCACTTCCTCCCGCACTCCGAGCTTGATATCCTCGGGCCCCAAAAAAATCGCGCCGCCCCCGAGCGAAAAAATACCCGCCTCAAAGGAAACCCAGGTCCTTGTGGATGGCTTTTCAAAAATAAGCCCGAACATGCGGCCGGCAAGACGCGCGCGGTATTTTTCCGGAGCGCGTTTAAGCTTGGCCGCAAGGTTAAAAACTTTTTCGATTTCCGAAGGCGTGAAATCTGCCGCCGAAATCAGATGCTTTTTCATGAGGCACTGCCTGCTTCAGCCAGGACTTCCCGGAGAATCGCGAGGCCCCGGTCGATCATCCTTTTGGTGACGGTCATGGCCGGCATGATCCTCAAGATTGTTTCCTGGGTGCAGTTAATAAGCAGCCCCTTTTCCCGGGCCCGGTCCGAGATCGCCCCTCCCGGCACATGGAGTTCAAGGCCCCGCATAAGTCCAAGCCCCCTCACCTTTCCAACAAGTGCCGGGAATTCACGCCCAAGCGCCTCAAGCTTATCCCCAAGATAACGGCCCATCGTCACCGTATTCTTTAGAAGCTTCTCTTTCCGGATAGCCTTAAAAACCGCAAGCGCGGCCGCGCAGACAAGCGGGTTGCCGCCGTAAGTAGCGGCGTGTGTTCCGGGGGTAAAGACTTCCTTTTTGATGCGCGGATGCGCGACAAGCGCGCCGATCGGAGTGCCGCCTCCGAGGGATTTGGCGAGCGTCATGAGATCGGGTTCAATCCCGTAGTGCTGATAAGCAAACATCTTTCCCGTGCGGCCCATGCCCGTCTGCACTTCATCCAAAATAAGCAGCAGATCCTTTTCATCGCAGAGTTTCCGCAAGGCTTGGATAAAATCCGGTTCGGCGGTGTTGACGCCGCCCTCACCCTGGACAGGTTCGAGAAAAATCGCCACGGTTTTCGGGGAAAGCTCGGCCCGGACGGACTCGATGCCGTTAAAATCCGCGTAGCGAAAACCCGCGGGGAGCGGCTCGAA
>JAHFHI010000002.1 GCA_023246995.1 Candidatus Omnitrophota bacterium | reverse complement strand
TGCCGACGACGGCCAGATTTCGATCGACAAAAGTAAAAAATTTCAACAAGAAAAGGGTGAGTGGAATGACCCGGAAAGTTTTCTAACCCTTTAGAAGGGATCCGATGCCCGGCCAAGAAGAGCAGCCTAAAAAAAAGTTTTCCTTTAAGTTTCCCGAATTCAGTTTCAAGGATTTCCGCCTGAAGACGCAGGTCGGAAAGTCTGTTTTCCGCCATGGTTACGCGGACGACGACCGCGACCGGGCCCTGACGGTTCTAACCAACGTTTTTTTTCACCTCCATCCCGTAAAAGTCCGAAAATCCGGCGCGCGTTTCGGTTTTACCTGGTGCGCGGGGGGGCTCTCATTTTTCGTCTTTTTGACGCTTGTGGTAAGCGGCATCCTGCTCATGTTTTACTACAGGCCCACGGTGGAATACGCCTATAACGATATCGTGGCCATGCGCGAGCACGTGCCCTTCGGCATCATGCGCGAGCTGCACCGCTGGGGCGCTCATGCCATGATCATCACGGTATGGCTGCATATGTTCCGGGTTTTTATGACCGGATCCTACAAGCCGCCCCGGGAATTCAATTGGGTGATCGGGGTGATTTTGCTGGTCCTCACCATGCTGCTTAGCTTCACCGGCTATCTTCTGCCCTGGGATCAACTCGCGATCTGGGCCATTACGGTGGGAAGCAACATGGCCCGCGCCACGCCTTTTCTCGGGCATGAGGGTCCGGGAGCTTCTCTGTTAAAGCTCGGGGATATTCAGCTGATTCATTCGGGAAGCGATGTGCGCTTCGCGCTTCTCGGAGGCAATTTCGTGGGTGCGGCCACGCTGCTTAGGTTTTATATTCTTCACTGCGTAGCCATTCCGACGGTGGTGGTTCTCCTGATGGCGGTGCACTTCTGGCGGATCCGTAAGGACGGGGGCATCAGCGCGCCGCTATGATCGAAGCCTTCAAGCACGGGGTCAACGCGTTCTGCAACCCAACCTCTATTTTCTCGGCCGCGGTTGCGCTTTTTGCGCTGATGATGGCCTTTCCGGCTTTCTTTGTCTCGACCCCGGCAGCGCTTGTGCTGGCATTTCTGACCCTTGGTTTTTTTGGCGTGGGCCTGACCGATGAGCATTTTCGCACCATTGTAACGACCCCCGATAACGTTCCGATTGTCGGGATGCTTTTCATCTTCGGTTACTTCACCTGGTTTGCGCTCCGCAAGGCCGTTGAAAACGACAAGCGGATCGCGGCCGGACAGCCGACGCTTGAAAAGGCGGAAGCCGAAGAAAAAGTGATGGTTTTCCCTTACCTGATCTATATTGAGTTTGTCGCCGCGCTTTTTTACTCGATCATTTTAGTGCTCTGGTCCATCTTTTTAAAAGCGCCCCTTGAGGACACAGCCAACCCAAGTATTTCCCCGAACCCCTCCAAAGCCCCGTGGTACTTTCTGGGTCTTCAGGAAATGCTTGTCTATTATGACCCCTGGATCGCAGGGGTGCTTTTGCCGACCTTTATTATCCTCGGACTTTGCGCCATCCCCTATATTGACAATGACCCCAAAACCTCCGGGTTTTACTCTTTCAAGGAAAGGCGCCGGGGCATCATCCTGTTTCTTTTCGGGTTTTGGATCCTGTGGGTACTTCTCATCATCATCGGGACTTTTCTTCGCGGCCCGAATTGGAACTTTTTCGGACCTTTCGAGACATGGGACGTGCATAAACTGGTCCCGCTGATGAACGTGAATCTTTCCGATTATGTGTTTGTCAAAACGCTCGGAATGGGGCTTCCCAAGGCTTGGTATCTGCGCGAGATGCCGGGCTTTATCCTGCTTACCCTCTATTTTTGGCTTCCGGTCACGCTTCTTAGGCGAACGGTTTTTAAGAAATATTATGAAAGTCTTGGCGCGACGCGATACGTCATTTATATGATTCTTTTCCTGACGATGTTCTCGCTTCCGATCAAGATGTATCTGCGCTGGGCGTTTAATCTCAAATACATCGTGGCCATCCCGGAATTCTTTTTCAACATCTGACGCCCATGCCCGGACAGGCCCCCAAACTTTACAGCATTAAAAAGACCACGGTGGCATTTGCCGTGGCTTCGGTTTTTCTTTTAATCAGCCTGGTCTGGATGGTGCTTCAGGACTCGACCCGCGAGTGGAAGGGCTGGCAGCGCAAGTTTATGGAGCTAAGCCGCCAGAAGGCGAGCGCGGAGCTCGAAGCGGCCGGCAAGGCCGTAGACACTGCCAAGCTGGCCGAGCTCACCAAGCAGATTGAAGCAGCCAGGACCCAGAGCAAGGCGCACAGCGATGAAATCACCCGGGTCAAAAAAGAAATCGCCAAGGCCGACGTCGATACCTTGAAAGCCCGCGCGCATTACCAGGATCTCAAACAGTTCCAGGATTCGGACCGCTATTTTCTCGAGGAGTACAGGGCGCATCACGAAGACGAACAGGCCAAGGCCTATGAGGCTTTGCTCGCGCACCGGGGCCCCGAATTTTCAAAGGCAAAAGCGGACTTGGAATCTCTTGAGGCGGCGCGCGAGGGACTTCAGGCGAAACTTGAAAAGTTCACCGGGGCCGAAGAGACCGCAAGACGGGAGGCGGCCAAGCTTACCCAGGCCAAGACCCTTTTGGAAAAGAAAGTCAAAAAGCTCACCTTTGACTGGATGCAAATGATTTTAAACGCGCCGATGCTCGATTTCATACGCCCCAGCCTTCAGATTCAGCAGATTGTTCTGGAAAATCTCTACGATGATTACTATTTCAACAAGACCCAGAAAGTTGACCGCTGCGTCACCTGCCATCTTGGGATCGATCAGAAAGGTTTTGAAGACGCGCCCCAGCCGTTTCGTACGCACCCCCGACCGGAGCTCTTTTTAGCGGCGGATTCACCCCACCCCCTGGAAGAAATCGGCTGCACGGTCTGTCACGGCGGAAGCGGGCATTCCGCAAGCTTTGTCACCGCGGCCCATACGCCGCGCGATAAAAAACAGGCCGAAGCATGGGAAAAGAAATATCACTGGCATCCCATGAAGCACTGGAGTGAAAAAATGCTTCCGCTGAATCACGCCGAGGCTTCCTGCGCGAAGTGCCACGCGGGCCAAGCCGAAATGCCCGAGGCGCCCAAGTTGAGCCAGGGCCGAAAACTCGCCGAGACTTTCGGTTGTTTCGCCTGCCATAAAGTGGACGGGTTTGAAAGATGGAAGGTGGGCCCCAATCTGAAACACGTCCAGAGCAAACTCGAGCAGGACTGGATTATCCGGTGGCTCCAGAATCCCAAAGAATTCCGCCCTTCGACGAAGATGCCGAGAATTTTTCACCTAAGAAACACTTCGGATCCCGGAAGCGCGTCTAAAAATGATGCGGCCATCGCGGCCATTGCGGCGTATCTCATGAAAAATTCAGAACCCATAGCGCTCGATAATCCGCCTGCGGCGGGAGACCCCCAAAAAGGAGAAGCGCTGGTTAAAGAGCTTGGCTGCCTGGGCTGCCACAGCGCGGCCGGTGTTTCGGCCAACCATCACGGACCGGAACTTTCGGGCTTGGGCAGCAAGGTCAAGGCCGAATGGCTTTATACCTGGTTGAAAGACCCGAAGCGGTATCACACCGAGACCCGGATGCCGAGCCTTCGATTAAGCGATGAAGAGGCCTCTCATATTACTTCTTATCTCTTGAGCCTTCGAAACGAAAAGTTTGAAAGTATCGAACTCCCGCATGTGAAGCCCGAGGTGGTGGAGCAAATGGCGCTTAACTTCATGACCACCACCAAGCGTCAGGTCGAGGCCAAGGCGGAACTTGAAAAGATGAGCGAAGAGGACCGTTTGGAGTATCTGGGCGGCAAGATGATCGGCCAGCAAGGATGTTTTGGCTGTCATGATATCAAAGGCTTTGAAAACGCCAAACAGATCGGAACCGAGCTTAGCGAAGAAGGCTCCAAGGATGTGGAGAAACTCTTCTTCGGGTTTGTGCCCCTCGAGCACACGCGTCAGAGCTGGTTTTTCCAGAAACTCAAGGAGCCGAGAATTTTCGATGATGGCAAAGAGCTTCCTTATTTCGAGAAGCTCCGGATGCCGCAGTTTGATTTCACCGATGAGCAGGCAGACGCCCTGGTGACTTTTCTTTTGAGCCTTCAAAAGACCGTGATCCCGGAGGCCATGCAAAACCGGCTTGATTTGCGGGAACAGCAAATCGAGGCCGGCCGGCTGATTGTGGCGCAGTTTCACTGCCAGGGCTGCCACACGCTCGACGGCAAGGTCGGGGCGGTCCGGGAAATTTTTGAGGACAAAGGCAAAGCGCCTCCGATTTTGACGGGGGAGGGAAAAAAAGTTCAGTCCCCGTGGCTTTACAAGTTTTTATCCGGACCCACAACCATCCGTCCGTGGCTTACTTACCGGATGCCGACCTTTGGGTTTGATCACGCCAAATTGACGGAGCTCGTGCAGTATTTTAATAATCTTGATCAGGTGCCTCCGGCGTTTGTCCATGAGGGAGTGGTCCCTTCAACCGAGGAGGAGTTGCAGTCGGGCGGAAAGCTTTTTCAGATGTTTCAGTGCATCAAATGCCACAAGTCCAATCCCGAACCGGGGCTTTCAGCCTCATTTCTGGCCCCGGATCTTGCGGTTGCCAGGGAACGTCTCCGGCCGGATTGGGTGCTTGAGTGGTTAAAGGACCCCCAGACTTTGCAGGAAGGGACCATGATGCCGACTTTTTTCAGCGAAGGCCAGTCCCCCGTTCCCGATATTTTTGAGGGGGATGCGGCCAAACAGATCAAGGCCATCCGGGACTATCTGTGGATTTTTAATCCGGAGGCTGTTTCTTCCGGAGCTCCGTCCGCAAAGGGCACGCAAACGCCGGCATCCGCAGCGTCTTCTTCGGCAACAGCATAACCCGTTTAATTTAAAAGGGTTAGCGCTTGTCAGAATAATCAGAAACAAGTGGACGTCTAATTCCCGAATCGAATATAATTCAGTCTTCCTGTTTGGAATGAACTCATTGAAAAATTAACTCAACGGAGGTAGCAAGATGAAGATTCAGAGCATGTTTTCAGCCATAGGAGTTGTGGTTCTTTTCTTTGCGGTCGCAAACCCGGCTCATGCCGGAACGGTAAGCGGCAAGGCGAGCTTTTCAGGAACAGCCCCGGCCGTTCAAGAGATTGATATGAATGCGGACCCTACCTGCGCGGGACTTCATAGTGAAACGGTTACAACCGAGGATGTGGTCGTAAACGCCAACGGCACCCTGAAAAATGTTTTTGTGTATGTCAAACAGGGGCTTGAAGGCAAAACGTTTGAGCCGCCCGCGACCTCTGTTAAGATGGATCAAAACGGATGCCAGTATCATCCCCATGTTTTCGGGGTTCAGGTCAATCAACCCTTTGAGATCATCAATAGCGACTCTACCCTGCACAATGTCCACGGTATGCCGACCCAGAGCAAGGAATTTAATCTCGGGATGCCGATTCAGGGCATGAAGCTTACGCGTAAATTTGACAAGCCAGAAGTGATGGTAAAGTTCAAGTGTGATGTTCATCCCTGGATGAACGCCTATGCCGGGGTGCTTCCTCACCCGTTTTTCGGCGTCACCAACGAAGAAGGTGTTTTTGAGATTAAGGATCTTCCGGCCGGGCAGTATGTGGTCGAAGCCTGGCATGAAAAGTTCGGAGTTCAGACCCAGAATATTACGATCGATGAAGCCGGAGTTCAAACCGCGGATTTTGCTTTCGCCGGCTAAAGCGGCCGCTATTGAAGCATCTTTTTTAGAAAAAACCGGAAGGCTGGAGAAAACGGGCCATTTTCCGCCGCAAAGGTAAACCTGCGGAAGTGAAAATGGCCCCTTTTCTTCAGGCCCTGGGCTAAAAAGGGTCGAAAAAGAAGCTGAAATCAAGAGGCCTCCCGTATAAAATGACTGCCAGTCCTATGACCCCTCTACATTCCCCAACACTCCCAACGCGTGAAGGAATTTGGCTTCACCGCTATGCCTGCCTTTGGACGGCGTGTACGCTCATGCTGATTTTAGCCGGCGGGCTTGTGACCAGCCACGAAGCCGGGCTTGCGGTCCCGGACTGGCCGCTTTCTTACGGCCGTTTTTTCCCGCCCATGGTGGGCAATATTTTTTGGGAGCACGGCCACCGGATGATCGCCGGGACGGTGGGGATCCTGACCCTGATTTTGGCCGTCTGGGTTCAGTTTCAAGAAAAACGAACTTGGCTTAAGAAGCTTGCCTGGATCAGCCTTGGGGCGGTTTTGATCCAAGCGCTTCTTGGCGGACTCACCGTTCTTTATCTTTTACCTCCGGCCATTTCCATTTTTCACGCCTGTCTTGGCCAAACTTTTTTCTGCCTGACTTTTCTTATCGCGGAATTTTTAAATCCGGTGACAGCCCCCGTGATGGCAAGTCCGCCCGAAAGCGGCAGTGATCGGTTAAAACCGCTCGCGATCATGACCGCGGGATTTTTATACCTCCAGCTTGTGCTCGGAGCGCTTTTGCGCCACACCGGGCAAGGTTTGTCGTTTCATATTCTGAATGCTTTTTTTGTGGGAGTTCATGTGCTGCTTCTGACCATGAAGACCCTCCGGCTCTTTGGCGGCGACAAGACCCTGCCGAGAACTGCCGTCATGCTGGGAGGGCTTACCACAGTCCAGTTTTTTCTCGGGATTGGCGCTTTTGTTTTCACCAAAGCTCTCCCAAGAGGCGGCTATGCCCCCGAAGCGGGTGAAATTATTTTAACGGCATCGCATCAGACTCTTGGGGCCCTGATTCTGGCGACCAGCCTGTTCTTGGCGGTCAAGGCCCCCAAATGATTTCCCTGGCTCTTGCTTCTTCCCGGTCGAAAGTTTTGGATTATCTCGAGCTTGCCAAGCTGCGGCTTGTTTCTCTTGTGCTGCTCAGCACGGCCGTAGGTTTTTTTCTGGGCAGCCCCGGAAGCCCGGACATCGGGGTTTTGGGAATGGTTCTTCTCGGGACAGGTCTTGTGGCCGCGGGCTCCATGAGCCTCAACCAATGGATGGAGCGCGAAGAAGACGCGCTCATGAACCGAACCGCCTCAAGGCCTCTGCCGGCCATGAAACTCCGGCCCGAGGAAGCTTTTTGGTTCGGCACCGCGCTGGCGGCCGGGGGGATGCTCGTTCTCTGCGTGGGCGTCAATGCGATCAGCTCGCTTCTGGCCTCTTTTACGCTTTTTAGTTATCTCCTTTTTTATACGCCCATGAAAAAAAGCAGTTCTTTTTGCACGCTCGTGGGCGCGGTGCCCGGAGCGGTTCCGCCGCTTATCGGGTGGGCGGCCGCGGCCCGGCATTTAAGCCTGGAAGCCTGGATTTTTTTTACCATTTTATTTTTATGGCAGATGCCGCACTTTTTTGCCATTGCCTGGTTTTGCCGCAAAGACTATGCCGCGGCGGGTTTCAAGATGCTCTCGGTGGAAGACCCGGGCGGAGAAAAAATTTCCAGGCAGATACTTTTTTATACGCTGGCGCTTGTCCCGGTAAGTCTTTTACCTTCGCTGGTCGGCCTCACCGGCCCTTTTTATTTGGCTTCGGCCCTGGGGGCGGGGGGGCTGTTTACGCTGCTCGCCCTAAAAGGTCTCGGCAGGATTCAGGATCTCGCCTTTCCGATTTTCCGCGGTTCGATTCTTTACCTGGCCTTTCTTCTTTTATGCATGGTTCTGGATAAGAAGGGTTTTTGATTTTGACGCGCACGCATGAAAGCCAAATCGTTTCTTCGTTGACGGCGCAACGCGCGGCGTCTCGCGGCAGCACGGTTCCCCTGCTTGAAGTTAAAAATGTTCGTCATTTTTATAAAAAACGGGAGGCTCTAAAAGGGCTTAGCTTTACCGTTTCCGAGGGTGAGATTTTCGGCCTTTTGGGCCCCAACGGAAGCGGCAAAACCACGCTTTTTAGGATTTTGGCCACTTTATTTCCGCCTTTCTCCGGCGAAATTCAGGTTCTCGGAAAAGCCCTTTGGGAAAATCTTTTTGAGATGCGTCGGCGTATGGGCGTCGTTTTTCAGTCGCCGAGCCTGGACGGGAAATTGACGGTGTTTGAAAATTTATGCCATCAGGGGCGCCTTTATGGTCTTTATGGAAAGAAATTAAAAGAGCGGTGCGAGGAGGTCTTGACCCGGCTGACCTTGAAAGAGCGTTCGCAGGAACTTGTCGAGAAACTCTCCGGGGGGCTTAAGCGCCGGGTGGAGCTTGCCAAAGCGCTTCTGCACCGGCCTGAAATTCTCATTTTAGACGAACCCTCGACGGGATTGGACCCGGCCGCGCGTCTTGAGCTATGGAAGTACCTTGAAGAACTTCGCGTCCAAGCCAGCCTTAGCGTGCTTGTCACCACGCATTTGATGGAAGAGGCCGAACACTGCCACCGGGTGGCTATTTTAAACGAGGGCGCCTTGGTCAGCCTCGGCCGGCCCGAAGATTTGAAACACGAAGTCGGAGGCGATGTGGTGATCTTAAAAACAGGCCGCCCCGAAGAGATGGCCCGGAAAATTAAAGAGAAATTTTCCCTGGAGCCCGTTATTCTCGAAGGGCTTTTGCATATGGAATGCAGCGGGGGAGCCTCTTTGATCCCCCAGCTTTCGACGGCCTTTCAAGACCAAATCGAATGGATCACCGTCCGGAAGCCGAGCCTCGAGGATGTTTTTTTGCATAAAACCGGATATGCCTTCAGGGCCGGGGAAGAGGCCTTGCGATGAAGAGTTTCCTTCTTTCCAGCGGAACGCTTTGGCTAAGAGAAGTGGTGCGTTTTTACAGACAGCCGAGCCGGATTATGGGGGCGCTTGCCACTCCTCTTATGTTCTGGCTTTTGATCGGCTCCGGGATCGGGACCTCTTTTCGCTCGGAGGCTTCCGGCGGCGGAAGCTATCTGCTCTATTTTTTCCCGGGCGCTTTGCTTATGACCCTTCTCTTTACCGCGATTTTTTCAACCATTTCCTTGATCGAAGACCGCCGGGAGGGGTTTCTTCAGGGAGTTTTGATCGCGCCTGTTCCGAGGAGCGCTTTTGTCATGGGAAAAGTTCTGGGAGGCGCGACGCTCGCATTTTTGCAGGCCGCGGTGTTCAGCCTGATCGCGCCGCTCGTGGGGCTGCACCTTGGGGCTAGCGCCTTGTTTCTGGGGGTCTGCGTGCTTTTTGTCAATGCCTTTGCCCTGACCTGCCTCGGCTTTTTAATTGCCTGGCATTTTCAATCGATTCAGGGTTTCCACGCGGTGATGAATCTTTTTTTGATGCCGCTCTGGATCCTTTCCGGATCGCTTTTTCCCGAAGAGGGCGCCTCCGGATGGCTGCGCCCGCTCATGCGCTTAAACCCGCTTCGTTATGGGCTCGAGAGCCTTCAGGCGCTCGCGTTTGGGAGGCCTTTTTCATGGGGAGGTTTTTTCATGAGCAGTCTTTTTGCCGCGAGTCTTTTTGCCCTAGCCGTTTTTTTCGCCTCCCGTTCGAGCGTGAGGGACGCCCGGTGACCAAGGTCCTGACGCCCTTAAGGATAAGCATTCTCTTGGGAGGTGCGCTCCTGGGAGCTCTTGTGCTTTACAAGAACTTGATTTTGAGTCCGCCGCCTTTGCCGGTCCTCGGAACCGTTCCGGATTTCGAGCTCGACAAAGCCGGCGGGGGGAAACTCGCTTCGCGTGATCTCCGGGGGAAAGTCTGGATCGCGGATTTTATTTTTACCCGTTGTTCAGGCATTTGCCCGCTCATGACCCGGAAAATGAGAAGCCTTGAAGGACTTTTCGCGAGCGATGCCGGCATTCGCTTCGTTTCCTTCAGCGTAGATCCCGAATTTGATACTTCCGAGGTGCTGGCGTCTTACGCCGAGGCCCATAACGCCCGTTCTGGAAAGTGGTTTTTTGCCACCGGCGATCAAAACCGGATTCGTGAGCTTTCAATCCAGCATTTTTACCTCGGCGTAAACGACATTCCACCGGGCGAAAGAACAGGGCCGGATCAGGCCATCGCGCACAGCTCTAAATTCGCCTTAATCGACGGTCAGAGCCGGATTCGGGGCTATTATGACGCCGAAGACCCGGAAGCGCTTAACCGGCTTGTCCGGGATGCCCGGGGGCTTTTGGGATATCGGTAGTGATCGAGCTTTCGAAGCTTCCGGCGGTTAACGCCGGGCTAAACGCGGCAAGTGCTCTTTTGCTGATGCTGGGGTATTCCTTTGCGCGCCAGCGGGCGCTTACGGCGCATACCATGGCCATGCTTGGGGCCTGCGGTACCTCCACTTTATTTTTGATTTCTTATCTGACGTATCATTTTTACCACGGCTCGACCCGCTTTCAGGGAACGGGCATCTTAAGGGGGATTTATTTCGCCATCCTTATCACGCACACGGTCCTGGCCGTCGTGATTGTGCCCCTGGCTGTGACGAGCGTTTTCTACGGGCTCTCTTCAAAGTTCCCCAAACACGTAAAAATCGCAAGGATCACGCTCCCGCTCTGGCTTTATGTTTCTGTCACAGGCGTGATTATTTACTGGATGCTTTATCGCCTTCATGTCTAAAGACGCTTTCGGGTTTCGTTTCTGGCTTTCCTGGATTCTTCTCTTTGTCCTATCGTTTCTTTTTGCCGTGCTTTTCTGGACGGGCCTTATGACCCGGGTGTTTAAGGATATCCGGGCCTCTGAACTTGTTATGACCTGGGCCCTCGGCGTTTTCGGAAGCTGGTTCGTCTTACTTACTCCCTTTATGCGAAAGAAGGAGCGTATTTGGAAACGGCTTAACACCGATCAGGAGCGGGCGACGGATGCCTGGCTCGGCGGGCTCTCGATTTTTCTCGGCTCTCTTATGCTAAGCGCTCTTTTTTGGTGTTTCTGGTTTAAAACCGAAATCCTTCAGGAAGGCCGCCTGCCTGGAATCCACGGATCGTGGCTTAAAAATGTTTTTACGACATGGCTTTTACTGGCTTGCCCATTTCTTATTTATCTTTATAAAAGCGCGGACCGCATTTTCCGCGAGGCGGTGATCCGTCAGGGACAGGATCGCGTTCGCTTTAAAAGTATTTTTGTGGAAAAAACCAGCCGGATCCTCCCTGAAAAAGTCGCGCTTAAAATTCAGAGCCTGCCCGAGACCCTTCAGGGAGGGCATGTTGTGGATTTGACCCTCAAGAACGGCACAAAAATTTCGAACGCGTTTATTTTTCAGAGTCGGGAAATTCTCGGCCTCTATCAGCGGGAGGCTTTTGATTTTGAACCAACCGAGGTCGCGGACGCCGAGGCTGTGAGCGTGTTTCCGGCTTATGAAGAATCAGCCTGGCTGCGGCTTGACGGAAGGATTTAGGGCGTGAGCGGCGAAAGCGGCAAGGAACGCCCCTTAACCGGGGAAGCCCAAGAAGAGGCCCTCGCGCTTTTGGAGTCTTCCCATGAGGCGGCTTTCGGGACTTTGGAGGGGACAACCCCTTTTCTTTCTTCGGTGGGATATCTTTACCAAAGGCCAAGGCCTGCTTCCGTCGGATTCGGGGCCGTTTATCTTCTTTTGAGTGATTTGGCGCGCCATACCCGGAATGCCAAAGCGCATTCCTCGGTGAGCCTCCTCATTATGGAAAAAAACAGCGACCTCCCGGTCCATGAAAAAAAACGCGTGAGTTTGCAGGGAGACTTGACGGCGGTCGAAGGCCCGGCGGAATTTGCAGCCCTCAAAGATCGGTATTTGGAATGCTTCCCCCGCGCGCAGATTTTTTTTACCCTCCGGGATTTCCGTTTCTATAAGGTCTTGATCCGTGAGATCCACTGGATCGGAGGATTTGGGAAGGCCGCCGCATGGCGGGTCTGATCTACCGGGCCGGAAGAGTTTTTCAGATGATAGGGCTTGCCCTCATGCCCTCCGCGCTGTGGGTCGGCGAGTTGGCTCGTGACGAAAAAAAAGCCATCGCGCTTTTTGTCGCGTCTCTTTTGATTTTCACGCTCGGAACCGGTTTGGCGCGCTTCGCAAAACCATCGTGAGCGCCGAAGAGGCTATTGCAGACAAGCGGCTCTCATGCTAACATGACCCCCCTATATGGCTGAAAACACCGCACGCTTGGGTCCCAGGCCCCCTCTCATTGCAAGCAAGCCCGGCCGGAAAAAAGAGCCGCGACTTTTGGCCGTCATCAACCAGTCGGGCTGCACGGGTTGCGAAGCTTGCATTATTTTTTGCCCCGTCGACTGCATTGAAATCGTTCCCGGAATGGGCATTGCCCAGTTTCAGCAGGTCGTGGAAGTGGATATTGAGCGCTGTATCGGATGCGCGCTTTGCGCCAAAAACTGCCCCTGGGATACCATCCCAATGCTTTCCTATGAAGAGGGGATTAGCCAGGCGCCGGGACTTACCTTAAAGAGCGTCTGCAATCAAAAAACCCGCGAAGATTTGACCCCAGAGACAACTCCGCCCTCCTCTCAAACGGCTTAAGATTCCCTAAAATTAAGTTTAAGCAGGCGTTAGACAGGGGAGGATTCCGCCCCGTCAAGGCGCAGCCAACTGGCTGCTAAAAACACAGGCGCTGCAGCGGCTAAATCCACCGGCTCAAGCGCGATGATGTCTCGGGCTTCAAAAGGCATCTCTGTGAAATCATAGAGGCCGATAATTTCAGAGCCCCCCGCCACAAAAACATTCGAAATCCTGCGCCCGTCGGCAAGCGTTACGGATACAAGATGCCCTCCGGAAATTGTTTCGGGAATGGATCTTAGTTTTTGAGAGAATTCCAGGCGAAGCAGTCTTTTGGATTTTTCGACCCGGATGTTTCTAAAGCGCAGGGCCCGGGCCTCGCGGGCGAGGCGCGCATCCTCATAGGCTTTATCTACTTTTGCGTACATCAGAATGATGAGAGGGATCAAGATAATCATCCAAGTGCCGAAAACTGTAGCAACCCACAGGACGGCATTTCGGGTTTCGCGGACAGTGCCGAAGTGCTTGGCGATCAAAGGGGTCCAGAAGGCGGAGGAAACAAAAAAGGACCCGATGGCAAGGCCTATCCAGGCAACCCACCAAAGGACGCTTTGAGAGTTATTGTGGGAAGAATTTTTCGGCATGTGGGGGGCATTCTACTAAAAAAGATGCCGCCTGCAAAGCTTAAAGGTCAACTTACCGGAGGCAGTCAGCATGAAAAATATACTTTTGACGCTCGAACAGAAAAGAACCCCCGCCGATCTTTTTGTGATTGGGTTTTTTGAAAAGGAGAAACTTCATAAAAGCGCGGGAATCTTGGAGCCTGATTTTGCCAAGATTCTGAAACCCGCTATGGAGCGGGGGCGCTTCGATGGAAAATTCGGGCAGGTTTTTTCCTCCGCCTTTGCTGACGGCGGGCATGAAGCCCCCGAAGTCCTTGCCTTCGGACTCGGGGAGAGAAAAAATTACCGGAAAGCATGCCGCCGTAAAGCCGGCGGACAGATCCTTCAGCTTGCCAAGGCCCGGAAAGCGCGCAGGGTGAGGATCTATAGCGAAACTTTTACCGGCGGCGGTGCGCTTAATCTTGAAGGCGTGCTCGCTATGATGGCGGAATCGGCCGGGCTTGCGGCCTATGAGTTTGACCGATACAAAAGCCGGAAGCCGGAAGAGCCAAAGCAAAAATTTCCCGAACAGGTCGAATTTTTAATCACATCCCAGAAATCCGCGGCCGTGCTTCAAAAGAAGCTGGATCAAGTCCGCAGTATTAACGAAGGGGTGCTTTTTGCCCGTGACCTTATCAACGAGCCGGGCAATGTGATGAACCCCCAGCGGCTAAGCCAGGCGGCCCGCGAGCTCGCATCGGAAAAGAAAATCACCTGCGAGATTATCGATCAAAACGAGCTTAAACGCTTGAAGATGGGCGGCATTCTTTCCGTCAACCAAGGCAGCAAAACCCCGGCCGCGCTGATTGTTCTCGAGCACGGCGAGCGTTTCAAGAAAAACGGAACGGTCTGCCTTGTGGGAAAAGGCGTGACTTTTGACACGGGCGGTATTTCGATCAAGCCCGCCAAGGATATGGAAAAGATGAAATACGACATGTCGGGCGCCGCGGCGGTGATTGCCGCCCTCGGCGTGGCTGCGGATTTAAAACTTCCCCTGCATGTGGTGGGTTTGGCGCCGGCCGTGGAAAACATGGTCGGAGAAAACCCCCAGCGGCCCGGAGATATCATTCGCATGTACAACGGAAAGAGCGTCGAGGTCCTTAACACGGATGCCGAAGGACGGCTGATTTTGGCGGACGCTTTGGCTTATGCCGAAAAATACAAACCCAAGGCGATCATTGACCTCGCAACCCTGACCGGCATGTGCGCGTACACATTCGGCGACAAGGCCATTGGGCTGATGGGAACGGACCCCAGACTTCTTGCCAAAATCAAGAAGTCCGGCGATGAGACGGGGGAACGCTGCTGGGAGCTTCCGCTCTGGGAGGAATACGGCGAGCAAATCCGGGGCCATCATTCGGATCTTTATAATATCGGCGGGCCCTACGGAGGCACCATTACCGCCGCGATGTTCTTAAAGGAGTTTGTCCCGTCCAAAACGCCCTGGGCCCACCTCGATATCGCGGGCACGGCCTGGTGTGACTCGGCGCGCTACGACTGCCCGAAAGGCGCCACCGGGG